>JANOPR010000747.1:0-4229 GCA_031421955.1 Burkholderiales bacterium | reverse complement strand
CACACCCGACGTCGAGTACGCTGATCCCGTGCCGCAGCGAATCGGCGAGCCCTTCGACGTCGCCGAGGAGGGAGGGAACGAGATGCTGGTCGAAGATCCGGCGCCAGACGTCGTCCATGCAGTGGGTGAATACGGGCCGATACGTCGAATACGGAATGCCTCCGCCGGCCCGAAAACAGCGCACGAGCTGCGGCAGATGGGTTCCGAAGTGGTTGATCGGGTTCAGATTCTCGACACGCCACGTCCGCAGAACTGCAGCTACGTGTGCCGGCACTAGTACTTCGTTTCATCAAAACATTTACTTAAATGCTCGCCTCTGCGATGATGTCGACCCAGCGATTCCATCTGGAGGCTGGCATGGCACGACCGACAGGGCGAGCGGCTTTGGCATTGAGTTCGGACCAGCGGTCGATGCTGGAAGAACTCGCGGGATCGCGAACGGCAGCCCAGCGCGAAGTCGAGCGTGCGAAGGTGCTGCTGGCCTACGCTGCGGGGAAGGCGCCCACGGAGATTCAACGCGCACTGGGGATGTCGCGGCCCACGATCTACAAGTGCATCGACAAGGCGCTTGCGGCTGGTGTGACCAATGGATTGCGTGATCGCTATCACCGGCCGCACGCGCCGCAGATCAGTGAAGCGGCCAAGGCATGGGTCATCGATCTTGCCTGTCGTAAGCCCAAAGACCTGGGCCTGGCGGCGGAGTTGTGGACGCTTGCTGCCTTGGCCGAGCACGTGGCCGCGCAGGCCAGCGGCGCGGGCTTTCCCCGGCTTGCGCAGGCAGGCAAGGCCACCGTGTGGCGCATCCTGGATGCGCATGAGCTCAAGCCGCATCGGGTGCGCTACTACCTGGAGCGACGCGACGCACAGTTCGAGCGCAAGATGGCCGAAGTGCTGATGGTTTATCGCGACGTGAACCTGTACCGCGCCGACGCTGCGTATGACGCCAGACCGGCACCGATCTACACCGTCAGCGTGGATGAAAAGCCGGGTGTGCAGGCGCTGGGGACGACCGCACCAGACTTGCCACCGGTCCCCGGCAAGCACGCCGGCATCGGGCGCGATTACGAGTACGTGCGCCACGGCACACTGTCGATCCTGGCCGCACTCGACTTGCACACCGGGGAGATCCTCGCCAACGTTGAACTGCGCCATCGCAGTGTCGAGTTCGTTGCCCTGCTGCGCCGACTCGATGAGCACTACCCCAGCGAAGCGGTGATCCGCGTTGTGTTGGACAACCACAGTGCGCACATCTCTAAGGAGACCATGGCGTACTTGGCCAGCCGGCCCGGCCGCTTCGAATATGTCCACACGCCCAAGCACGGCTCCTGGCTCAACTTGGTGGAGTCCGCGTTCTCCAAGATGGCGCGCTCGTTCCTGCGCCACATCCGAGTCGCGTCGCTCGACGAACTCAAGCAACGAATCCTCAAAGGTATTGACGAGATGAATGCGCATCCTGTCCGATTCCAGTGGAAGAACTTCGACTTCCAAATGACTTAAACGTAAAGGGTTTAGTGAAACGCTGTACTAGGATCGAAATGCGCTTTTCGCCAATGGCGCGCCGATGGGTTCCCAACGGCGTACCGGCATGGCACTGCCACACAGTCGCGGCGCCCGGCCTTGGAGGCTTCGCAAGACGGGGCGGTGCCGGGCGGTGTACGCTTTGGGTTGTGCGCCGCTTGGGCGCTGAGTTGGAGCTTTCAGTGAGACGTCTTCTCCCCATGCTTGCCGCGGCGGTCTTCGCCGGTGGCGCGTTCGCCGCCACCGACGAATTCTTGGACCCCGAGGTGGCGTTCAAGCTGTCGGGGCGCGCGCTGGACACGCAGCGCATCGAGGTTCGCTTCGACATTGCTTCGGGCTACTACCTGTACGGCGACAAGTTCAGCGTCGAAGCGAGCGCGCCCGGTCTGAAACCCGGGTCGCTTCAGATCCCTAAAGGAAAAATAAAGTACGACGAGACTTTCCAGAAGGACGTCGAGACGTTTCGCGACAGCGTGACGCTCACTTTCGCGTTGGGCGAGGGCGTTCAATCGCCCGTGAAGCTGACCGTCGGCAATCAAGGCTGCGCCGACAAGGGCTTGTGCTACCCGCCGACGCAGCGCGCGTTTCGGGTTGATCCTGGTCAAGCTGGGGCGCTGCCGCGCTTGACATTGCTCAGCGAGGCGCAAGCCGCGGCCTGGTCACCGGGCGGCGTCCCAGGGCCCACGCTAGCGAGCGCGGATGCGTCGGGCAAGGCCGCAGGGGCAGGGATCGGAAGTTTCGACTCGGCGCTCGCGTCGAAGAACCTGCTGTGGGTGGCCGGCGCATTCTTGGCTGCGGGTCTGCTGCTTTCGCTGACGCCTTGCGTCTTGCCGATGCTGCCGATTCTTTCGTCGATCATCGTCGGGCAAACGGGCACGCCAACCCGAGGTCGCGGTTTTGTTCTGGCGCTGGCCTACTCGTTGGGCATGGCGGTCGTGTACACCGCTTTCGGCATGGCGGCCGGGCTGCTGGGCGAGGGCCTCGCAGCAACGCTGCAAAACGCCTGGGTGCTCGGCGCATTCGGGCTGCTTCTGATCGTCTTGTCACTCTCGATGTTCGGCGTGTACGAACTGCAAGTCCCTGCCGGCATGCAGTCGCGCTTGGCGCGGATGTCCGGCCGATTGCAAGGTGGCCGCTACGCCGGCGTGTTCGCGATGGGCGGGCTGTCGGCAGTGATCGTCTCGCCGTGCGTGGCTGCCCCGTTGGCCGGCGCGCTGGTGTACATCAGCCAGACGCGCGACGTTGTGCTCGGCGGCGTGGCCCTGTTCGCGATGGCGGTGGGCATGAGCGCGCCGCTGCTGCTGCTCGGCGCGTCAGCGGGAGCTGTGCTGCCGCGCGCTGGCGCGTGGATGGAGCGCGTGAAGCATGCGTTCGGCTTCATGTTGATCGGCGTTGCGCTGTACATCGTGGCGCCGGTGCTGCCCCCTTGGGCCGCGATGTTGGCGTTGGCGGCGTTGCTGCTGGCGAGTGCCGTTTATCTCGGCGCGTTCGAGCGACTCGAGCATGCGGTGACACCGCGCCGTGCGATGACCAAGAGCACCGGAATCTTGCTCGCGCTGCTCGCCGCATTGCAACTGGTGGGCGCGGCATCGGGTGGGCGCGAGGTGCTTCAGCCTTTGCTGCACTTGTCGGCGGCGCGCGGCGGCGCGGGTTCGACGGTTGCTGCGGCCAAGTCGCAGCTTGCGTTCCAGCCGGTCGCCAACCTCGAGGCGCTCGACGCGACGCTGAAGTCGTCGAGCAAACTGGTCATGCTCGACTTCTATGCCGACTGGTGCGTGTCGTGCAAGGAGATGGAGGCTTTCACCTTCACCGACGAGTCGGTGCGCGGCCGCTTGAGCGAAATGACGCTGGTGCGCGTGGACGTCACGGCTAATTCGTCGGACGACAAGGCCTTGATGCGGCGCTTCGGTTTATTCGGCCCGCCGGCGCTGTTGTTCTTCCGCCCAGGCGGCGAAGAATTGAGTGCCGCCCGCGTGATCGGCTTCCAGGACGCCAAGACCTTCCTGGCGCACTTGAGCCGGCTCGAGCAGGCCGATGGCGCGCTGAAACTCAGCCAGCGCTGAGGTTGAGATGGGGGCCTGACTGGGTCTGACTGGGATTGACCGGGCCTGATCCTGGCCTGATCGAGGGCCGGCTCAGGCCATGTAGTCGCTCACCGGCGGACAGGTGCACGACAGGTTGCGGTCCCCCCAGACGTTGTCGACCCGGCCCACCGGCGACCAGTACTTCCATTGGCGCAGCGTGGGCAAGGGATAGGCGGCCTGTTCGCGTGTGTAGGTGTGAGCCCAGGTGCCGGTAAGCAGAGCCTGCGCGGTGTGCGGGGCATGCTTCAAGGGGTTGTCGTCGCGCGGCCACTCGCCCGACGCGATGCGGTCGATCTCGGCGCGGATGGCGATCATCGCGTCGCAGAACCGGTCCAGCTCGTGCAGCGATTCGCTCTCGGTGGGTTCCACCATCAGCGTGCCGGCGACAGGAAAGCTCAGTGTGGGCGCATGGAATCCATAGTCGATGAGGCGCTTGGCCACGTCTTCGGCTCCAACCCCGGTCGATTCCTTGAACGGGCGCAGATCGAGAATGCACTCGTGCGCGACGCCGCCGCCCTTGATGCCAGCGACGTTGCCGCTGTAGTGAACGTCGTAGTGCTGGGCCAATCGTGCCGCGACGTAGTTCGCCGCCAGAATGGCGGCCTGCGTCGCCCGGCGCAAGCCCGG
>JANOPR010000746.1:0-2984 GCA_031421955.1 Burkholderiales bacterium | reverse complement strand
GCCCAGATCCTCGAGCAGCGCGGCCACCATGTGGTGGCCGTGGTCACTACCCGAACCTCCATTCGAAAGTGGGCCGTCGAGCGGGGTATCCGAGTCCTTGCCGATGCGCGCCTGTTGCTGCAGGCGGGCGATCTGCGGCCGTTTGACTACCTGTTCAGCGTGACCAACCTGTCGGTACTGGCTGACGAGGTGATTGCGCTGCCGACGCGGGGGGCAATCAATTTTCACGATGGCCCGCTGCCCGAGTACGCGGGGCTGAACACCCCGGTTTGGGCGTTGCTCAACGGCGAGCGGCAGCATGGCATCACCTGGCACCTGATGAGCGGGCAGGTCGATCGAGGCGACGTGCTCACGCAGCGCCGTTTCGACATTGTCGACAATGAAACCGCGCTGACCCTCAACACCAAGTGCTTTGAGGCGGGTATCGAGGGATTCGAGGAGTTGATCGGCGGGCTGACCACCGGCGACCTTGCGCCGCGGGCCCAGGCCACGGCCGTGCTGAAGTATTTCGGGCGCAAGGACAGGCCGGCGGCCGCGTGCGTGGTCTGCTGGGGTCACGACGCGCAAGACATCGCGACTCTGGTGCGTGCACTCGACTTTGGCAGTTATGCCAATCCCGTTGGCGCACCGAAGGTTCGCCGCGGCGACGCACTCTGGGTGGTCAAGCAAGCCCACGTGCTGCAGGCGGACTCGGTGGTACCACCCGGCACGATTGTCGGGGTCGACGGCGACAGCGTGACTGTGGCCACTGGAACCAAGGACCTTCGGCTGTCGGGATGGGAGAGGCTGGACGGCCAGCCCGCTGGCGAGTCACGGGTCTGGCGCAACGGTGACCGCTTTGACGTGCTCGGCGAAGAAACCGCGCAGGCTCTGAGCAAGACCAACGCGGCTCTCAGCGTGCACGAATGGTTCTGGCGCCGCCGACTCGAGACCCAGGTTACGGTCGAACTCCCCTATGTCGACCGCAGCGCGCCGCACGGGGCGCCAGCGTATGCGCATGCTGATCTGGAATTGCCCGCGTTGCTGACGCTTGGCGAACCCGCGCCGACACTGATTGCCGGCTTGGTGGGCCTGCTGGCGCGCCTGGGCGACAAGGACGAATTCGACATCGGCTTCGCAGACATCGAACTGCGCGCGCTGTTGGCGGACGTGCCCGGATGGTTCGCCGGCCAGGTCCCGCTGCGGTCTGCGGTGGACTTCAGCCTGCCGTTCGAGGCGCTGCGCGCGACCGTAATCGCTGAACTGCAGGAGTTGCGCCGCCGCGGTAGCTACGCCTCCGATCTGGTAGGTCGCGTGCCTGAGCTGCGCGCCATGGCCGCCAAGGAAGACCCCCGGGTCTTGCCGATTGCGGCTGTGGTGGTCGAGCGTCTGAACGACGCGGTCGTGCTGCCTGGCAGCGAACTCACCGTCGCGTTCGCCAGCGATGGCGGCGCCAGTCGTTGGCTCTTCGACGCTTCCCGGCTGTCCCGCGACGACGTGGCCGCGATGCAAGATCAGTTTGTGCAGTTCATCACTGCCGCCGGCGCAGGCGCGAAAACTGTCCTGGGTGAACTGCCGCTGCTCAAGCCCGTCTTGCGCCAGCAGGTGCTGCAAGCGTGGAACGACACCGCCGCGCCGGTGCGTGCGGAGGCCTGTGGCCATCGGCTGTTTGAGGAGCAGGCCACGCGTACCCCCGATCGGCCTGCAGTGACATGCGACGGCCAGACTCTGACCTACGCACAACTCGACCAGCGAGCCAACCAGTTGGCGCGGCGCCTGGCGTCGCTGGGCGTCGGGCCCGACGTACTGGTGGGGTTGATGAGCGAACGCTCGGTTGAACTGCTGGTCGGCCTGATCGCGATCCACAAGGCTGGCGGGGCCTATGTGCCGCTGGACCCGACCTATCCGCGCGAACGGATCGCCTACATGGTCGAGGACTCGAAGGTGACGGTGCTGCTGACGCAGGACCGTCTGCGGGCTGAGCTGCCAAAGCATCGTGCCAAGGTCGTCTGCCTGGATGCGGATTGGCCGTCGATCGCGACCGAGTCTGGGGAGCCCTTCGACGGTGGCGCCGAACCAAGGCACCTGGCCTATGTGATCTACACGTCGGGGTCGACGGGCAGACCCAAGGGCGTGATGGTCGAGCACCGCAACGTCGTCAACTTCTTTGCCGGCATGGACCGCCATCTGAGCACTGACGAGCCCGGCGCCTGGCTGGCGGTCACGAGCCTGAGCTTCGACATTTCGGTGCTCGAGCTGTGCTGGACGCTGGCGCATGGCTATCACGTTGTGGTGTCTACCGACGAAGACCGGTCGGCTGCGACACCCGCCCGCGGCGCCCACGCGCAGCGCCCGCTGGACTTCAGCCTCTTCTACTTCTCGAGCGACGAGTCCGAAGGCGTCACGGACAAGTACAAGCTGCTGCTCGAGGGAGCCAAGTACGGCGACCAGCATGGCTTTGCGGCCGTCTGGACGCCCGAGCGCCACTTCCATGCGTTCGGCGGCCTGTACCCGAACCCGGCCGTGACGGGTGCGGCCATCGCGGCCGTGACCGAGCATGTGCAGATCCGTGCCGGCAGCGTCGTGCTGCCGCTGCACCATCCGTTGCGTGTGGCCGAAGAGTGGTCGGTGGTCGACAACATCTCGCAGGGGCGTGTCGGCATCTCGTTCGCCTCGGGCTGGCAACCCAACGACTTTGCGTTGATGCCCGGCAACTACGCCGACAACAAGGCCATCATGCTGCGCAACATCGACGTCGTGCGCAAACTCTGGCGCGGCGACAGCGTGGCCTTCGACGGCCCGCTGGGCAAAGCGGTTGAGCTGCGCACGCTGCCGCGGCCGGTGCAGAAGGAACTGCCGTACTGGGTGACCTCGGCCGGCAATCCGCAGACCTTCATCGACGCCGGGCGCATCGGCGCCAACGTGCTGACGCATCTGCTCGGCCAGACGGTCGAAGAGCTCGCCGAAAAGATCGCCGCCTACCGCAAGGCCTACAAGGAAGCGGG
>JANOPR010000745.1:0-4538 GCA_031421955.1 Burkholderiales bacterium | reverse complement strand
CCTCGCGCCAACTGGGCAGCGCCCAGGTCAGCACGACGCCGAGAAGCACCACGCCGGTGGTGCTCCAGACTGCGCGCGCGACGCGCCCGCTGTCGATGCGGCCCCAGGCCCAGAGCGCGAACGCCAGCGCGACCAGTACCGCGAGCAAGGCGATCACGCCGTCGTTGCCGGTCTGCTGGCCCAGCACCCAGGCCAGCCAGACCACGGTGGCCAGCATCGGGAAGGCCATCGCGGTCTTGAAGGTGGCCATCCACATGCCAGGACGCGGCATCGCGCGCGCCACGCGCGGCCAGGCGCACGCGGCCAGGTAGGGCAGGGCCATGCCGACGCCGAGCGCTGCGAACAGGCTCAGTGCCTGGCCGTTGGGCAGCGTGAACGCCAGGCCCAGCGCGGCGCCCATGAACGGCGCGGTGCACGGTGAGGCCACTGCCACGGCGAGCACGCCGGTCAGCGCGGAATCCGCCAGCGGGTGACGCAGGCGCATCGACGCCAGGCCGCTGGGCAACAGCGTGCCGAACTCAAAGAGGCCGGCCAGGTTGAGCGCAATGACTGTGAACAGCACCGCCAACGCGGCGATGAAGACCGGCGATTGCAGCTGAAAGCCCCAGCCGATCTGCTCGCCGCCGGCGCGCAGCACCAACAGCAAGGCCGCCAAGGCCACGAACGACAGCACCACCCCCGCGCTGTAGGCGATGCCGCCCGCGAGCAGGGCTCGACGGCTGTGGGCGTGACCCGAGAAGCCGAGCAGCTTCAAGGACAGGATCGGGAAGACACAGGGCATCAGGTTCAGCAGCGCCCCGCCGATCAGTGCGAAGGCCAGGGCCAGACCGAAGCTCAACGTGGGTGCGGCCGGCAGCGCAGGCAATGCGGCCTGCGTCGTGGCCGCGGCGGCGCCTGGCGCCACGATCGCCGGCCAGGCGCCGGCAATCGCGAACCCGACTTGCACGCCGGCCGCCGCGCCGGGCGCGACCAGCACCGCGTTCATCTGAGCCGGGCTCTCGAAGCGCTGGGACGCGATTGGCATGTTGGCGTGCCAGACGGCGCCGTCCCAGCGCGCAACGACCTTTGCAGCGGGCTCGACCACGCCGGCCGTCTCGGCAAAGAAAGCCAATGCCTGGCCGTGCAGCGCGGTGGGCAAACCGCTGACGCTGACCCGCAGCGTCTTCGCGCTGTCGACCAATTGGGCCTCTGCTTTTGCGCCGGTCAGGGCTTGTGGCACCGCGGCCCGTGCAGCCTCGAAGGCCGCACCGTGCAGGGCCGTGCTGGCCCGGGCCGGCACGCTGAGCGTGAAGTCACCCTGCTGCGGGATGCACACCTCCTTGCAGACCAACCACTGTGCGCCGAGCTTGATCTCGAGCGCCTTGCCGCCGAATTCCGATGTCACGGCGACCGGCACCGGCAGCAGCAGCTTGCCCTTGTAGCCGTAGTTCATGAGCGGGCCGACCGGCAGCTTCGTCGGGGTCGGCCAGGCGATGTCGCCGGCCGTGACGCCGGCGGGGAGTTGCCAGGTCAATGTCGTCGGCAGCCCCGAGTCGCCGGGGTTTTTCCAATAGGTGTGCCAGCCGGGTTGATGTTCGATCTGCAGACCCAGCCAGACCGGTTGGCCAGCCTCGACACCTTGCGGCGCATGGGCCACCAGTTCGGCGCGCACCTGCTCGGTCGTGACCACCGCCTGCGCCAACGCGGCTTGAGCAAACCACGGCGCCGCGATTGCAGCAAGTGACACCAACCACCGATTCAACGTCATCGCAGTTTGAGGGCGCAAGTGGCCATGAGTTCAGGGCAGCACGAACGTGGATTGTGCGGGGAAGCTTGGGGACCGTCAGATCGGCGCGGGTTTGCCCGTATAATTCCGCGGCTTTGCTGGACGCATCTTGTGACTTCGCCCCCGTCAGACCGGAAACCCCGCTCAGACCCGTGGGACGACGACGAGGATGACACCGGCCGAGCGCCTTTCAAGTGTCTGACGCCTGAACAGGCTCGGGCTCTCGTGGCAAATGACCCGCATTCGGTTTCACCGTGGTGGGTGATCGCGGCGCAAGCCGCGGTCGGGGTGGCGACGGCCTTGCTTGCGGGGCTGATCACTGCCCGTGTGGATGTGGGTTGGTCGGCGCTGTATGGCGCCGCGGTGGTGGTGGTGCCGGGGGCCTTGATGGCGCGTGGCATGACCAGCAAGCTCTCCATCGTGTCGCCCGGCGCCAGCGCCTTGGGCGTCATGTGGTGGAGCCTGGTGAAGATTGGCGTTTCGATAGTCATGCTGATGCTGGCGTCGAAACTGGTGCAGCCCCTGAGCTGGCCGGCGTTGCTGGCGACGATGGTGCTGTGCATGCAGGTTTACTGGCTTGCGCTCCTGAGGCGCAAGCGCTGAGAACGACAAGATCGGACGGGAACTCGTACAAATGGCAGCCGAAGGTCAAGCGCTCACTTCCGGTGAATACATCGTTCACCACCTGAGCCATCTGTCGAATGGCAAGCCCAAGGGCCTGGTCGACTTCTCAATCATCAATTTCGACTCCATCTTTTTCTCGGCCGCCATCGGCATCCTCGGCTGCTGGCTGCTGTGGCTGGCCGCGCGCAAGGCGACCGCGGGCGTGCCCGGGCGCTTCCAGGCCGCGGTGGAAATCCTGGTCGAGATGGTCGAGAGCCAGGCCAAGGGCATCGTCCACAACGCCCAGAGCCGCAAGCTCGTCGCGCCGCTGGCGCTGACCGTGTTCGTCTGGATTTTCCTGCTCAATGCGATGGACCTGCTCCCGGTCGATCTGCTGCCGCTCCTGTGGGAAGGCGCCTATTCACTGGCCGGCAAGGACCCCAGCCACGCCTACCTGCGCGTGGTGCCCACGGCCGACCTGTCGATCACGATGGGCCTGGCGGTCGGCGTGCTGATCACGTGCCTGGTCTACAACGTCAAGATCAAGGGCTGGGGCGGCTGGATCCACGAGTTGTTCGCCGCACCGTTCGGCAACCACTGGGCGCTGTACCCGTTCAACTTCGCGATGCAGGTCGTCGAGTTCGTGGCCAAGACGGTCTCGCATGGCATGCGGCTGTTCGGCAACATGTATGCCGGCGAGTTGATCTTCCTGCTGATTGCGCTGCTCGGCGGCGCGTTCACGCTGTCGCTCACTGGTTTCCTGCTGGCCGGCCTGCATATCTTTGCCGGCACAGTGTGGGCCATCTTCCACATCCTGATCATCACCCTGCAGGCGTTCGTGTTCATGATGCTGACGCTGGTCTACGTCGGCCAGGCCCACGATTCGCACTGATCCCGCTTTTCCTTTCCCTTCACTCATTTCCAACTGGAGTCATCATGGAACTCATCGGTCTCGTCGCGCTTGCTGCTGGTCTCATCATTGGTCTGGGCGCCATGGGCGCTTGTATCGGCATTGGCATCATGGGCAGCAAGTACCTCGAATCGGCCGCGCGTCAGCCCGAGCTGATGGGTGAGCTGCAGACCAAGATGTTCCTGCTGGTCGGCCTGATCGACGCCTCGTTCATCATCGGCACCGGTATCGCGCTGTGGTTCACGACGGCCAACCCGTTCCTGGCCCAGCTGGCCCAAATCGCGCCGAAGTAATTCGCCGGCCTTCTTGCCGCCGCGTCTTGCGGTGGCTTTGATCCTCTGCCGAAGGCACCCATGAGCATCACCGCCACATTCATCCTTCAGATGATCGTGTTCCTGATTCTGGTCGGGTTCACGATGAAGTACATCTGGCCGCCGATCACGGCCGCGCTCGATGCGCGCGCCAAGAAGATCGCCGAGGGCCTGTCGGCCGCCGACAAGGCCAAGGCCGAGCTGGCCCAGGCCAACCAGCGCGTCGAGCAGCAACTCTCGGCCGCCCGCGACGATGCCGCCAAACGCCTGGCCGACGCCGAGCGCCTGGCGCAGTCGATGATCGAGGAAGCCAAGGGGCGCGCCAGCGCCGAAGGCGCCAAGATCGTGGCCGCCGCCAAGGCCGAAGCCGAGCAGGAAGCCCACAAGGCGCGCGAGCAGCTGCGTGAGCAGGTGGCCGCGCTGGCCGTCAAGGGCGCCGAGCAGATCCTGCGCAAGGAAGTCAACGCCGGCGTACACGCCGAGTTGTTGGGCCGGCTCAAAGCCGAACTCTGACATGGCCGAACTCGCCACCATCGCCCGGCCCTACGCCGAAGCGCTGTTCAAGGCCGGCGGCGATGCCGCCGCGGCCGAACAGTTGAGCGCATTGGCCACCGTGGCCGGCGACGCCAGGCTGCGCCAGTTCGCCGGCAACCCGAAGGTCGAGGCGGTGCAGGTCTATGACTTGATGACCGCTGTCATCAAGACGCCGCTGACCAAGCCGGTGCAGAACTTCCTGCGCACGGTGCTCGACAACGGCCGCCTGGACGCACTGCCCGAAATCGCCGCGCAGTTCCACGCCCTGGTCAATGCCCAGTCGGGCGTGTCCGACGCTACGGTGTACAGCGCCTTCCCGATCGACAGCGCGCCGCTGGCTGATGTGGTGGCCGTGCTCGAGAAGCGATTTGCCAGAAAACTCAATGCCAGCGTGGTCGTGCAGCCCGAGCTGATC
>JANOPR010000744.1:0-5625 GCA_031421955.1 Burkholderiales bacterium | reverse complement strand
CGGCTTGGCTTCTTCCGTGACCGTCGCCGGCTGGCCGCGGCAGGCCTGCGCGATGGCCTGCGCGTCGGGCTCGTTCCACAGGCGGTCGGCGCGGCGGTCCGCATCAGGCGTGTTGACAGACAGGGCCCCTTCCCCGTCTTTGTCCTTCTTGAACTTGGGGTCGAACCACTTGCCCTCGTACTCGCCGGCCTGCGCCGCAAACGTCGCCTTGACTTCCCAGTACGGTCGCGAGACATGCTTCCTGATCTTCTCCTCGCGCTCGACGACGATCGACAGCGTGGGCGTCTGCACCCGCCCGACCGTGGTCAGGAAGAAGCCGCCGTCGCGCGAGTTGAAAGCCGTCATCGCCCGCGTGCCGTTGATTCCGACCAGCCAGTCGGCCTCGCTGCGGCTGCGCGCGGCATCGGCCAGGCCGAGCATCTGCTTGTCGCTGCGAAGCGCCTCGAAGCCGTCGCGAATGGCCTGCGGCGTCATGCTCTGCAGCCACAGGCGCCGCACCGGTTTGTCGATCGGCTTCTTTTCGCTGCCGGCGTACTGCACGATCAGGCGAAAGATCAACTCGCCTTCGCGGCCGGCGTCGCAGGCGTTGATGAGTTCGGTCACGTCCTTCCTCTTGACCAGCTTGACCACGGCGTTCAAGCGCGACTTGGCCTTGTCGATCGGCGCCAGGTCGAAGTGCGGCGGCACCACGGGCAAATGGGCGAAGCTCCACTTGCCGCGCTTGACCTCGTACTCCTCCGGCGCCTTGATCTCGACCAGGTGGCCGACCGCCGACGTGACGACGTAGCGCTCGCTCTCGAAGTGCTCGGCGTGCTTCTCGAACTTGCCTGCGCTGGGCGTCAGCGCGCGCACGATGTCCTGCGCCACGCTGGGCTTTTCCGCAATGATCAGTGACTTGCTCATGTTCTCTTCTTCCTGCCCAGGCACCGCCCTTGGCGGCGCCTCGGGCTGACCTACATACAATCCGTCGTCTCGCGCGCACGCACACACGCGCGCGCACCCATGAATTCAATGTACCCAATGAAAACCGACACGCAAGCAGGGCCCTTTACTTCCCCCGACCCCACCGTCATTGCAACACCGCCTCGACCCTACGGTGGACGCCGCATCCAGGTCCGCCGTGAATCAGGCGGGCGGCGCATCCAGATACGCCGCTCAGGCATCCACGGCAAGGGTGTGTTCGCGGTCAAGCCGCTCGCCCAAGGCGACATGGTGATCGAGTACATCGGCGAAATCATCACCTGGCGCGAGGCGCTGCGTCGCCATCCGCATGACCCGGCAGACCCCAACCATACCTTCTACTTCCACATCGATGACAAGCGAGTCATCGACGCCAAGGTCGGTGGCAACGCGGCACGCTGGATCAACCATGCCTGCAGCCCCAACTGCGAGGCCGATGAGCAGGACGGCCGCGTTCACATCATGGCCTTGCGCGACATCACAGCCGGCGAAGAACTGTTCTACGACTACGGCCTGAGCATCGACGCCCGCTACACCGCGGCGCTGAAGAAGCACTACCTGTGCCGCTGCGGCACGGCGGGTTGCCGCGGCACGCTGCTGGCGCCCAAGCGGTGAGCGCCGACGAGGGCCTGGCCATGGACGGCCCGCAATCGACGGTTCCCGCAGGCGCTGTGACGGCGACGCACCTGCACTGGCGCGCCGAGGCGCTGTGGCAGCAGCTCGAGCCCTACCTGCCGGGTCTGTCGGTCGAGGTGCTGGCGCGCGCCGAGTCGACCAACACGCTGTTGCTCGAACGCGCCCGCCTGGGTAGCGGACGCCACGATGCGCCGATCACGACGCCGGGCCAGCTCGAGTCGATGAGCGCGGACGCACGCGACGCCAGCGACGGCGCCGGCCCCTTCGGCCGCCGCGCCGGCGACACCCAACCCGCGCTGCTGGTGGCCGAACACCAGAGCCTGGGTCGCGGCCGCCAGGGCCGCAGTTGGCAGTCCAATGCCGGCGCCTCGCTGACGTTTTCGCTGTGCCTGCCGCTGGCCCCGCGCGACTGGTCGGGCTTGTCGCTGGCCGTGGGCGTGACATTGGCCGACGCGCTGGAGCCGCCGGATCCGGCTCGCGGCCCGCGCCTGCAGTTGAAGTGGCCCAACGACCTGTGCCTGCTCGACTCGCCCGGGTGCAGCCGCAAGGTGGGCGGCGTGCTGATCGAAACCATTGCGGTCGGCAAGCAGCGCATGGTCGTCATCGGCGTCGGCCTGAACGTTGCGCCGCTGATGCTGCCGCCCAACGTCGAACTCAGCCACGGCCTGGCCAGCCTGCACGAACTCGACCCACGCCTTACCGCGCCCGCCACGCTGCACGCGGTGGCGCTGCCACTGGTCAAGGCGCTGCAGCAGTTCGCCCGCGAGGGCTTCGGCGGCTTTGCGCCGGCCTACGCGCGCCGCGACCTGCTGCGCGGACAGCAGGTGCGCGCCTTCGACCCCACCGCCGGCGACTCGGCCCTCGTCGGCACCGTCGAAGGGGTCTCACGCAGCGGCTCCTTGCTGTTGCGCGTGGGCACGGCGCTGCATCTCGTGTCCAGCGGCGAGGTCAGCATCCGCAGCGCCGACTCCGAGCCAGGCAGCGCATGACGACCCCAGGCTCGCTGCGCTCGCGGCCCTGCGCAGCCTGAGGCACGCATGCTGCGCGCGCTGGTTGTCCTTCTGCTGCTGGCCAACCTGATGTTCTGGGCCTGGACCGAGGGCCTGCTCGCGCCACTTGGCTTGGCGCCGACCAGCCAGCGCAACCCGGCGCGGCTGGAGTTGCAGGTGCAGCCCGAGGCCGTGCGCGTGCTGGCGCCCGAGGCGGCCCGGGCCGCGCTGGCCGCGGCCGCCGACACCGCATCCACCGCACCCGCCCGCGGTTCGCTGCAGTGCCTGGAGGCCGGGCCGTTTTCTGCCGCGGCCATCGTCGCCGCTGAACAGGCGCTCGTGGCCGCCGCCGTGCCCGCGGGCAGCTGGGTGCGCGCGCCCCATGAAGGCGCGCCGCCATATGCCGTCGTGCTCGGACCCTTCGGCAATCGCGAGGCGCTGCAGAAGAAACAGGACGAACTGGAGCGCCTGCGACTGCCCCTTGAGGCCGTGGACTTGCCCGGCGATGGTGCCGGTGCCACGCCCCAACCCGGGTTTGCGCTGGGTCACTATGCCAGCCGCGCCGCCGCCGAAGCCGCACTGGCGGCACTCAACGTGCGCGGCGTGCGCACCGCGCGCGTGATGCTGCTCAAGCCCGCTCCCGGCGAGAGCCGGCTGCGCGTGGCCCACGCCACACCGGCGCTGGCGGAGCAGCTGCGTGCGCTCAGCGGCGCGGCTCTTGGCGCGGGTTTCGTGCCATGCGCAACGCCCGCCGCCGCGGGCCCGCGCTGAGCGGGCTGCGCAAAAGCAGCGTTGCCAGGCAGAGCGCGAGCAGCCAGACCGGGCCAAAGGCGCCGCCGCCCCCACTGGCCGGCACGGGAACCGGTACAGGCGGCGTGTTCGACGGCCGGTCCGGCCCGCTGGCGACTGCGGCAAGCAACTCGGGGATATCGTCCAGACTGACCAGAGGCCAGGTCGGGCGCACGTAGCCCGCCGGCGACTGGGCGTAGATCAAGGCCTGCTCGGCGTCGAGGATGCCCGCACCGCAGGTGCCGGTGGTGCACAGGCAGCGGCCCGGGTTGCTGTCGCTGCACTGGCCGAAACCGGCAATGTTCGAGGTCACGTGGGGCCGCGCCGACAGTCGCAGTCCCTGCTCGATCTGCGCCACCGTCAGGGCCGGGTTCTGCGACAACATCAGGCTCACCGCGCCGGCCACGACCGGTGCGGAGAAGCTGGTGCCGAAATGGCTGTAGTAGCAGTTGACCCCGACTTGCGCGCAGTTGGCCGGGGTAGTGGTGCCGGGGTTGCCGATCGTGAGCAGCCCGCTGTCGGCCAGCCAGGGGCCCCAGGCACCGTCGCTATCGTCGCCACCGACCGTCGACAAGGTCAACCCAGCACCGAAGTTGGAGTAGTTGGTCTTGAAGCCATCGCGGTTGAGCGCGCCGACGCCGATCACGCCGGCACAGTTGGCCGGCCGTGACGGCGCACCCCAGTGGTTGCCGGCGGCGGCCACCACGACCGCGCCGACAACGCCGCCCGGGAAGACCGCCGCCCCGACGTCGTTCACCGCCTGCTGGTAGGCCGCGCCACAGGCGGCGCTGCCACCAAAGCTGATGTTGATGATGCGCGCCGGGTTGGCGTTGACCGGCGCAAACTCGATGCAGCCGCCAGAGCCGTTGCTGCGCTTGCAGGTGGGCAGGCCGGCCGCCCAGCGCATGCCGTCGACGATGTCGCTGACGTCGGCGCCGCATTTGCCCGAGACCCGCACCGGCAGCACCCGGCCCTGCCAGTTCACGGCCGCGACGCCAACGCCGTTGTCGGTGCGGGCGGCGACCATCGCCGCAATCACGGTGCCATGCCAGGAACTGTCCTCGATCTCGCAGCTGCTGTAACGCGCCGGATCGGCGGTCTTGTCGCCGGCGCTGACCCAGTCGCCCGGGTCGCGCGCATCGTTGTCGCGGCCGTCGCCGTCATTGGCGAAGCCGACGGCCGTGGCCGGGTCCCAGTCGGCGACGAAATCGTAGCCCGGCAGGATCGCCCCGCCGATGCAGTTCGACGTCAGGTTGCCCAGGTCGGGATGGCAGGTGATGCCCGAGTCGAGCACCGCCACCACCGCCGTCGCGCTGCCGGCGTTGCGGTTCAACCAGGCCGGCAGGAAGCCCGGCACGCCGCGCAGGCGACGTTCGATCGGACTCAAGTTGCTGCCCTGCACCTGCTGCAGCCACCGTTGGCCCGACGGGCCCGGAAAGTACGGGTCGCCCGGCGGGTTCGGCACCGCCTGCTGGCGCCGCTCGCGCAGATTGGGCTCGACCCAGGCCACGTCGGGGCGCGCGGCGAGACGCTCGGCTACCCGCGCCGCCTGCGCCGCAGTCAGCGGCCGCGCAAAGCGCAACACCTGCGCACTCGCGCCCACGGGGTCGCGCCGCGGGGATTCAGCGGCCCAGGCCGGCAGCTCGCGCAGCACCATGGCGTCGGCGCGCCAGTCGGCGACGAGGCGTTGCCAGCGAGCCGTCTCGCGCGCAGCCGCGGCATTGCCGCTGGCCTGGGCCTGCTCCCGCGCCAGGACCGCATGGCTCGGGGCGTCGCGCAGCTGCACGATGAGCCCGTGCAC
The DNA here is from genome assembly GCA_031421955.1 of Burkholderiales bacterium. Taxonomy (GTDB): domain Bacteria; phylum Pseudomonadota; class Gammaproteobacteria; order Burkholderiales; family Burkholderiaceae_C; genus CADEEN01. The sequence goes on along the minus strand of JANOPR010000744.1, from coordinate 450 downwards.
GGACGCCGGCGCGGCCGCGCTGCGCGGGGCCACGCGCGCTTGGGCGCTGCTCAAGCCGGTGCCGGCCCCGAGTGCGATTCCGACGAGGTAGATAGCGACGTGGCGCAGCTTCAATGACATAGCTGCGGATTATCCGCTGGCCCTCCCAGGGCCCCCGCTGCTTCAGCGGCGCCGAGAGGGCGGCCGTGCCAATCCGATCACGGCCACCAGCAAGGCCAGCAACCAGGGCCATGACAGCGCCCCGCCGCCACCGCCCGCCGGGGCCGGTGGTGGCGGCGGCGGCGCTGGCGCGGCCGCCACGCTGACGCTTTGCTGCAATGCCACCGCTGTGCCCAGGTTGTCGGTAACGACCAGGCGGACAGTCACGGTGCCGGCCGCCGCCGGCTGCAGCGTCGCCGATGCGGCGCTGGTGCTGCCGCTGAACGCGCTGCCGGTGCTGCCGGCGTCGAC
>JANOPR010000743.1:0-3847 GCA_031421955.1 Burkholderiales bacterium | reverse complement strand
AGACCCACGTGCCCGGGGGGCATGCCGTCTTCGACGACCAGATCGACTTCGAGGCCGGCGCTGTCGCGGTAGTAGTGCAACGCAGGTGCACGCCCGTGGTGAAGCGCGTGCTTGACGAACTCCATGACCACCAGATTCTCGAACAGATGGCCACGCAGTGGGTGGCTGGCGAGTTGCTGCTCGTCGGTAATGCCCACCAGCCAGGCTGCCAGGCCGGTATCGCAGAAGTACAGTTTGGGCGCCTTGACGAGGCGTTTACCGATGTTGGCAAACCAGGGGGGCAACAGGCGCAGCACGTAGCTGGCCTGCAGCAGGCTGATCCAGGCGCGTGCGGTGTGGCCCGACACGCCCACATCGGCGGCCAGACTGTGCATGTTCAACACCTGGCCTACGCGGCCTGCTGCCAGACGAACGAAACGACGAAACTCGTCAAGGTTTCTCAGCTCTGCGAGCTGGCGCAAGTCACGCTCCACGTAGGTGGCAAAGTAGTCGGCCAGGGTGACCGCAGGGTCGAGCGCATCGGCATGAATGCGCGGATAGCCGCCTCGCACGATCAGCGCGTCGATGCTCAATTCGAGCCCGGCCGCACGAAGTTCATTGATCGACATGGGCAAAAGGTGCAGCAAGGCCGTGCGACCGGCGAGCGACTGCGTCACATTGCGCAGCAGGTCGAAGTTGTGGCTCCCCGTCAGGATGAATTGCCCGGGCCCCGGGCGTTCATCCACCGCTGCCTGGATCCACGAGAGCAATTCGGGCACCCGCTGCACTTCGTCAAGTACCGCACCCGTGCGCGCAAACTGCAGCAGAAACCCAGCCGGGTCGTCACGGGCGAAGTCACGTGTGTCGGGCCGCTCGAGGTTGGCGTAAGGCATGTGCGCGAACGCGGCCCGGCACAAGGTCGTCTTGCCGGCCTGGCGCGGCCCGGTCACCGTGACGACCGGGTACTGACGCGCGCGCTGCTGGAGCACGGGCAGGAGGGTGCGGGTGAAGCTCATGCGCGATTCGTGTAAATGTGAAGTAGTAGCTCATTTTTGCACGACTGGGGCTCGATGTCCGGTGCGATATCGAGCGTGGCTTGGAACTCAGGAAGCTGGCCGCTGCGTACGCACGTTTGAAGGTGCTCGCTCGAGGCTCGAGACCAGTGCAAGCGCCTTGCCCCAGCGCCACGTCGTGAACCGGTCGCGCTCGTTGCACCCAAGTGGCCTTTTCTTGGCCGCACTCGATGGCTTGAAGGATGTGTCGGTGGCTCACACACGCCGCAGTTCATCGCCGTCGGCACCCCGTCCGACGAGGACGGCTCGGCCGACCTGCAGTACGTGTTGGTAGCGGCACGCAACATCGGCCGCCTGAGGAAGGCGCTGCGGTGGCCGACTTCGTGCGGCCCGACCGCGTCGTGATCGGCGCCGACTTCGAGGCCACCCGGGCGGCGGTGACGCCGCTGCCGTGATGTCACTGCCGGCGCGCTCGGTTTATCGGTACGCGATGGTTGAGAGAATTCACTTGCCGAACAGGTCGGCGTGCGTCCCGGTACGCTCGAACCGAACCACTTCCCCATCCACACAGTAGATCAAGACCCAATCGGGTTCGATGTGGAGGTCGCGGCTCGGCTTCCATTCGCCTTTCAGCGGGTGGTCACCCAGTTCGCGGGGAAGAGGTTGGCCAGCCAGCAACATGCCGATCACGTGACGCAGCTTGCCCATATCGTGGCCGCGCCTTTTTGCCAGCTTCACGTCGCGTTTGAACTGTCCGGTATAGCTGGGCAAGCGCATCAAATACCCAACTGTTTGAACAAGACAGACGCGCTAGAGGCGTGAAATACGTCTTCGCCTTTGCGGGCCCTGCGAATGGTGTCGGCGGTAAGTGCGTTGGGCGTCTCGCTGTCGGCGATGTAGAGGCGCATCAGGTCGCGGATGATCTGAGCTGCGGGGCGATGGCGGTCTGCTGCCACGGCCATGAACCGTTCACGCAACTCGGGCTCCATCTTGATGGACATTTGCACTTCTTTGGACATGGCGGCCTCGCTCGGTTGCGTCGTCAACGTCGCCATTCTAAAAGGTATCTGTTAGCTATTCAATACATACCTGTCGAATATTTGCTCAGCGTCGATGCGCCGCTGCTGAGCGCCGATGGCCTTGGTCACGCGGTGCTGCGGGGAGGAGTTCCGCGAAACCAACTTCGAGGCGATTCGGGCGGCGCTGAGCACGCCAGTGGCGTTCGACGGGCGCAACCTGTATGAGCCGGCGGTGATGGCGGCGTTCGGGCTGGAGTGCACTATGAAATTATTCCTCTACGCTGGAGCCAGACCATGCCTGACACCGTCGCCGAGTTGTCGCAACGCGCGCGCGAGCTTGCCCCCGAAGATCGAGCCCGGCTCGCAGAGGAGTTGCTCGCTTCTCTCGAAGGCGATCTTGAACCAGAAGTCGATGCCGCCTGGGACGAAGAACTTCGCAAACGCATCGCAGAGGTCGAGAGCGGCATTGTCAAGCTGGTTCCTGCTGACGAAGTATCGCAAGAGTTCGTTGCGCACTGCGGTGACGCCGGCACATACTCACGTCCAAGCTTGTCATCTCGGCGATTGCTCCGTTCCCGCGCAAGCCTGCCCACTGGCGCGGGCGAAAAAGTGATGTCCAATCAGGTCGCTGAGGGGCTCATGCCCGCAGCCCCCACACCACGCACCGCGCGAGTCAGCAGCTCGCGGAGTATCCAAGTCGCCATGCCGTTCAACCCATGAAAATCACCATCATCGGCACCGGCTACGTCGGCCTCGTCACCGGCGCCTGTCTCGCCGAAATGGGCAACCACGTGTTGTGCCTGGACCTGGACGCGCAGAAGATCCGCACCCTGGAGTCCGGCGCCCTGCCGATCCATGAGCCCGGGCTGCTCGAGGTGGTGCAGCGCAACGTGGCCGGCGGTCGCCTGCAGTTCACGACCGACATCGAGCGCAGCGTGGCCCATGGCACGTTGCAGTTCATCGCCGTAGGCACGCCGCCTGAAGAAGACGGGTCGGCCGACCTGCAGTACGTGCTGGCCGCGGCGCGCAGCATCGGCCGCCTGATGACCGACTACAAGGTCGTCGTCGACAAGAGCACGGTACCGGTAGGCACCGGCGACAAGGTGCAGGCGGCGATTGCCGAGCAACTGACACAGCGCGGCCTGGCGATCGACTTCGCGGTGGTCTCGAACCCCGAGTTCCTGAAGGAAGGCGCCGCGGTCGCCGACTTCATGCGCCCGGACCGTGTGGTGATTGGCGGCAACGAAGAACGTGCCATCCTGCTGATGCGCTCGCTGTATGCCCCCTTCGTGCGCAACCACGACCGCGTGCTCGTGATGGACCGGCGCAGCGCCGAGTTCACCAAGTACGCCGCCAACGTGATGCTGGCCACACGCATCAGCTTCATGAACGAGCTCTCGAGGGTGGCCGAGCGGGTCGGCGCCGACATCGAGATGGTGCGCCAGGGCATCGGCTCGGATCCGCGCATCGGCATGCAGTTTCTGTACGCCGGTGCGGGGTACGGTGGGTCGTGCTTCCCCAAGGACGTGAAGCCCTGGCCCGGTCGGCAGCCGAGGCTGGCAGCCCGCTGCAGCTGCTGGCTGCCGTGGAGGCGATCAACGAGCAGCAGAAGTTGGTGTTGGTGCAGAAGATCGTGCGCCGCTTCGGCGAAGACCTGCACGGCAAGACCTTCGCGCTGTGGGGCCTGGCCTACAAGCCCAACACCGACGACATGCGCGAGGCGCCCAGTCGGGTGATCGTGGCCGAGCTGACCCGCCGTGGGGCGCAGGTGCGTGCCTACGACCCGGTGGCGGCGCAGGAGGCGGCGCGCGTGATGGGCGGCGTGGCCGGGCTGTC
>JANOPR010000742.1:0-5556 GCA_031421955.1 Burkholderiales bacterium | reverse complement strand
TTGTCGATCGGCACGATCGCGTCTTCGTCGATCAGCGTGTACATGTCGGTCGACAGCACCACCGACGTCACTGGCGGCGTGCCCGACTTGTGCGCCGTGAGCGCCTTGACGATCGTGTCCTGGTAGCTGCCGGCATAGATCGGTGTGACCTTGATGCCCGGATTCTCCTTGCCGAAGTCGGCGGCGTACTCGTCGATCAGCTTCGTGATCGGCCCGCCCACGGCCACAGGGAAAAAGAACGAGATCTCCGTCTGCGCCTGCGCGGCCGCACCCAGCGGCCATGTGCCCAGCGCCAGCGCAGCCGCTGCAAGCACGTGGTGGAAGGACTTGCGATTCATGGTTCATCTCCTTGGGTTGATGGGGGCGCGAACGAAGTGAGCTTGGGGCTGTCATCTCAGGCCAGCGCAGGGCCGCTCCCAAGCGGCCTGAGCTCCCCTCGGGGGGCGCGAGCGTAGCGAGCTTGGGGCAGTCATCTCAGGCGACTCTGGCGCCCTGCGAATCGAAATAATGTTCGGCCTGCGCCGTCCAGCCCAGTGCCACCGTCGCGCCTGCAGCGACTTCGGTGAGGCCTTCGGCGCGCACCGTGATCAGTTCGGTGCCGACGGCGCAGCGCAGGACCAGGTCGGCCCCGAGGTACTCCAGGCTCTGCACGGTGGCCGGCACCGGGCCGCCCAGCGTCACCGCCTCGGGTCGGATGCCCAGCAGGCTGCTGTCCACCTGCCCGACCGCCACGCTGCTGCCGGCGATGCAGCCCTTGTCCACGCGCAGCAAATTCATCGCCGGCGTGCCGATAAAGCGCGCGGCAAACGTGGTCGCCGGCCGCGCGTACAGCGCCCGTGGGGGTGCGCACTGCTCGATGCGGCCCTTGTTCAGCAGCACCACCTGGTCGGCCATGCTCATGGCTTCGGTCTGGTCGTGCGTGACATAGACGACCGTCAGGCCCAGGCGCTGCTGCAACTCGCGCAGCTCGTGGCGCATCTCCTGGCGCAACTGGGCGTCGAGGTTGGACAGCGGCTCGTCCATCAGGCAGACCTTGGTCTGCGCGACCAGCGCGCGCCCGAGCGCCACACGCTGTTGCTGGCCGCCCGAGAGCTGCGAGGGCCGGCGGTGCAGCAGCTTGTCCAGCCCGAGCAGTTCGGCCGTGGCCGCCAGGCGCCGTGCAGTCTCCTTGGCGTCGACGTTGCGCACCGACAGGCCGAAGGTGATGTTGTCGGCGACGTTCAAGTGTGGGAACAGCGCGTAGTTCTGGAACACCATGGCCACGCCGCGCTGCGCCGGTGGCTGTTGCGTCACGTCCTTGCCGTCGACGATGACCTGGCCTTGGGTCGCGCTCTCGAGGCCGGCAATGATGCGCAGCGTGGTCGACTTGCCGCAGCCCGAGGGTCCGAGCAGGACACAGAACGTGCCCGGTTCGATCGCCAGGCTGACGTCGTCGAGCGCCTTCGTCGTGCCCCAATGCTTGCTGACCTTGACCAACTGGATCGATGACATGGGCAGAGTGTCGTCAGTCTCGGTGACTGTTTTGTGGATCGCGGAGTGAAGCGAACGGTTGCAGTATGACCGCCAGCGCAGCACGGATCGCGGGGTTGGCAGCCAGGGTTTCCCTTGCTTCGACGTAGTCGGCGTTGCCGTCGAAGGTGCTGACCTCGCCACCGGCCTCGCTGACCAGCAGTCCCCCCGCGGCCACGTCCCAGGCGTTCAGGCCGAGGTCAAAACACGCGTCGATGTGGCCGGCCGCGACCCAGGCCAGGTCCAGCGCGGCCGAGCCGCTGCGGCGGATCGCCCCCACGGCTTGCATCACCTGGCCCAGCATCTGCATCGACGTTGCAAATCCGCGCCCGGCCGCGTAGCGGCAGCTGGTGCCCACCAGCGCCTCGTGCAGCTCGGTGCGTGCGGACACCTGCAGCCGCTGCCCATTGCAGAACGCGCCGCCGCCGCGCACGGCATGGAACAGGTCGGCGCGCGGCACATCGAGCACCACGCCGACCTCGACGCGGCCGCGCACGGCCAGCGCAATGCTCACGGCGTAGGCGGGATAGCCGTGGATGAAGTTGGTGGTGCCGTCCAGCGGATCGACGATCCAGACATGGTCGGCGTCGGGCGCGCCATGCAGTTGCTTGGACTCCTCACTGCGCACGGCGTGGTCCGGGCAGGTGCCGAGCAGCGTGCGCACGATGGCCTCGTCGGCGGCCAGGTCGACCTGCGTGACGAAGTCGTTGGGGCGCTTGGCCCTCACCCGCAGCAGGGCTTTGTCCGTCGCCGCGGCGCGGATCACGTCGCCCGCCAGTGCGGCAGCGGTGAGGGCAAGCTCGAGCAGCGTAGGCAGGGGTCGATCAGGGTTCACAGTGTGGGCATGCGCGTGGCCAGGTCCGGTCGCGAGTATCCGAGCCGCGTGGCCCGCTGACCATCCGCTGTGCTACTGAGCGCCCCAAGGCCGGCCGGGGCCGGCCGTCCCCCGCGGGGATCAAGGAAAGTGGCAAAGCCACATTTCCTTGAGAGCACCCCAAGGCCGGCCGGGGCCGGCCGTCCCCCACGGGGATCAAGGAAAGTGGCAAAGCCACGTTTCCTTGAGAGTGCACAGCGGTTTCGCGAACTTCAAGCGCACCCCCCCTAGCTTCCCGGCAGGGGTGCTTTACGGCATTGACGGCCCGGCAGGCCAGGAACCTAATCGCACACTCGCCCCAGCGGCGAACCCGCGTTGACATTGAACGGAGCTTGCCATGAACCATCGCCTCACCCGCGCCGCCCTCGCGTGCGCCGCGCTGTGCGCTGCCCCCTGGACCCTGGCTCACGATGCCCCCGCCACCGGCGGCGCGCTGGGCGTCGTGCACTTCGAAGTCAGCTGCAAGCACGAAGCGCAGCACGAGTTCGACCTGGCCATGGCCTATTACCACTCCTTTGCCTGGGACCAGATCAAGGCGCCGCTCGACCGCGCGCTGCAGGCCGACCCGGCGTGCGGCATGGTCCATTGGGTGCGCGCACTGGCCTCGTTGGACATTCCGTTCATCTGGCCTGGCCCCCTGTCGGCAAAGGTACTGGCCGATGGCGCTGCACTGATGGATGCGGCGCGCAAGGCCGGGCTTTCGACCGAGCGCGAACGCGACTACGTCGACGCGCTCGGGGTCTTCTTCCAGGATGTCGACAAGCTCAACCACCGCACCCGCTCCGTGGCCACCGAGCAGGCGTTCGGGAAACTCGCCGCCAAGTACCCGCAGGACAGCGAGGCGACCATCCTGCACGCCTTGCTGCTGTCGGCCACTTTTGACCCGGCCGACAAGCAATACGGCAATCAGTTGCGCGCCACCACGCTGCTCGAGCCGATCTTCGCCAAGCAGCCGCAGCATCCGGGCGTGGCGCACTACCTGATCCACAGCTACGACTATCCGCCACTGGCCGCGCGCGGCTTGTCGGCCGCCACGAGATACAACAAGATCGCGCCGGCAGCGGCGCATGCCCAGCACATGCCCTCGCACATCTTCACGCGTGTGGGCGCATGGAATGAGTCGGTCGCGGCGAACGCTGCCTCGGCAAAGGCCGACAACCCCACGAGCTTCAGTACCCCGCATGCTTTTGACTACATGACCTATGCCCACCTGCAGATGGGACAGGATCGGGCAGCGCAAGCCGCGCGCGATAGCGCCTTCGCCATCGCCATCGCCAAGCGCATTGATCACTTCGGTGCCGCGTATGCCTACGCGGCGATGCCAGCGCGACTGGCACTCGAGCGCGGCGACTGGGCCGCCGCAGCCAAGATGCCGCTGACGCCGGCGGCTGACGCCTATCCCTGGGCCAAGTATCCGCAGGCCGAGGCCAGCAATGCCTATGCGCGTGCCCTGGGGTCCGCCGCCACACGCAACGCGGCGGGTGTCGAGGCAGAACTGGCACGGCTGCAGGGTCTGCGTGACAAGGCGACTGAACTAAAACTCGGCTACTGGGTCGAGCAGATCAGTATCCAGATCGATGTCGTGCGCGGCTTGGCCAGTTTCAAGGTCGGCCATGCCGACGCCGGCTTGGCGGCATTGCGAACGGCGGCCGACCGCGAGGACGCGAGCGAAAAGAGCGCAGTCACGCCCGGGCCCTTGCTGCCCGCGCGCGAGCTGTACGCCGCCGCGTTGCTCGAGGCGGGTGACGGGGCCGGTGCCCTGCGCGAGTTCGAGGCCGTGCTGGCCAAGGAGCCCAAGCGCCTGCGCGCGATGGCCGGCGCCGCGCTGGCCGCCGAGCGCAGCGGCAGCGCGCAGAAGGCACGCGACTACGACCTGCAGGTCGCGCGGCAGACTGCCAAGGCCGATACCAGCCTGTCCGGGATTCAACTGGCGCGGCTGTCGGTGACGCGATGAGGCGGGCGCGGCAGCGGCTCGCCGGGTCGCTGCTCGCGCTGGCCTGCGTGAGCGCGGCGGCCGTCGAGAGCGACCCGCTGCCGCTGCCAGCGGCAGGGCCGCGCGCCGCCGCGGTAGCGGCCTACAACGAGGGCGTGCGCCTGCTCGTTGCGCGTCAGTTCGCACCGGCGCAGGCCCGCTTCGAGGCTGCGCTCAAGCTTGATGAGCAGTTGGCCGAGGCGCACAACAACCTGGCCTTCGCCCTGCGCATGCAGGGTCGCCACAACTTCGCCGCCTCGCTGGCGCACTACAACCGCGCCATCGAATTGAAGCCCGCGCTGGCCCAGGCCTACATGTACCGCGGCGTGCTCTTCACCCAGCAGGGCGACCTGCCCAAGGCGCGGCAGGACCTCGAGCGCCTGCGTGGCCTGGACGCCAAGCTCGCCGCCGAGCTCGAGCGCGTGGTCAGCGGCGGCGCCGAGGGCGCTGGCAGCGGCGGCGTCGCGGCGCAGTACGACTGAGCGCCCCAAGGCCGACGACTACGTCGACCGCCCCCCCGAGGGGGTATGAGTAAAGTGGCAGAGCCACATTTACTCATGAGCGCCCCAAGGCCGGCCGGGGCCGGCCGTCCCCCGCGGGGATCAAGGAAAGTGGCAAAGCCACACTTCCTTGAGAGGCGTGACGCGTGCGTCGCGGCGGCGATGGCGTCTACGGTCGGTGGCCTGCGCGCTGACTTGACCGGTGGCCGCCGTGGCGCGGTCACCACCGCTGCCTGTCAATGCGAGTGCTTCGCTGAAGCTGCCGTCGCCTGCCCGTTGATCGCCTGGATGCGCCGCCAAGTGGCCGGTGGCATGCCGAACTCGCGCCGGAATGCGCGGCTGAACGCCGTGTCCGTCTGGTAGCCGATGTCTTCGGCAATCCGCGCCAGCGGCGCATTGCTGCGGCACAGCAGGTTGGTGGCCAGCAGCATGCGCCACTGGGTCAGGTACTGCATCGGTGAACTGCCCACGAGTTGCTGGAAGCGTTCGGCCAGCACGGATCTCGAGGTGCCCGATGTCCGCGCCAGATCCTCCAGCGTCCAGGCATGCGCCGGACGCTGGTGAATTGAGTTCAATGCGGCGCCGACAACGCGGTCACCGACGCCGGCGAGCCAGCCGGTGCGACCCTCGCCCTGCTCGTTCATGTGCAGGCGCAGCACTTCGATGAACAGCACCTCGGCCAGCTTGGCCAGCACGCCGGC
>JANOPR010000741.1:0-17421 GCA_031421955.1 Burkholderiales bacterium | reverse complement strand
CGCATTTCGGGTGTCAGGGACGCGGGGCGTTGGGCCATGGTGGGTGGGGTCAGGGGAATTCCGGATGCGCTGGATTGTAGGCAGTACGTCCACGCGGCCCACTTTTGGGGCAGAGTAAGGTACCGGTCAGCGCGTGGCCCTACCTTGCCATGCTGACGCCATTCCGCAGGAGACCCGCATGAGCAGCGAAACCACCTTCTATCCGCCGCCCGCGGCATTGCAGGCAGCAGCCCATGTCGCCGGGGCGGCAGCCTACGACAAGCTCGTCGCGGAGGCTGCGTCCGACTACGAAGGCTATTGGTCGCGGCTGGCGCGCGAGCTGGTGAGTTGGAAGAAGCCCTTCACCAAGGGCTTGAACAGCGACACCGCGCCGTTCTTCAAGTGGTTCGAAGACGGCACCCTGAACGTCTCCTACAACTGCCTGGACCGGCATGTCGACGCCGGGCGCGGCGAGCGGACGGCGATCATCTTCGAGGCCGACGACGGCGCAGTCACCAAGGTCAGCTACCGCGAGTTGCTGCACACGGTCTGCCGGTTCGCCAATGCGCTGAAGGCGCGCGGCATCAGGAAGGGCGACCGCGTCCTGATCTACATGTCGATGAGTATCGAAGGCGTGGCCGCGATGCAGGCCTGTGCCCGCATCGGCGCCATCCACTCGGTGGTCTTCGGCGGCTTTTCTGCGCAATCGGTGCGCGACCGCGTGCAGGACGCGGGCGCCGTGATGGTCATCACCGGCGACGAGCAAAGGCGCGGCGGCAAGCCACTGCCTCTGAAGGCGATCGTCGACGAGGCCATCGCGTTGGGCGGCTGCGAGTCGGTCAAGGACGTGATCGTCTACAAGCGCACCGGCGGCAAGATCGCCTGGCACCCGGACCGCGACCGTTGGTTGCACGAGGAGCTCGATGGCAAGTCGACAACGTGCGAGCCCGAATGGGTCGAGGCCGAGCACCCGCTGTTCCTGCTTTACACGTCGGGTTCGACCGGCAAGCCCAAGGGTGTGCAGCACAGCACCGGCGGCTACCTGCTGCATGCGGCGCTGACGACGAAGTGGACCTTCGACCTGAAGGACAGCGACATCTTCTGGTGCACTGCCGACATCGGTTGGGTTACCGGCCATACGTACATCACCTACGGCCCGCTGGCGCTGGGCGGTACCGAGATCGTGTTTGAAGGTGTGCCGACCTACCCCGACGCGGCACGCTTCTGGAAAACGATCGAGAAGCACAAGGTGACCGTGTTCTACACCGCACCCACGGCGATCCGCTCACTGATCAAGGCGGCCGAGGCCAACGAAGCGGTGCACCCGGCGCGCAGCGACCTGTCGAGCCTGCGCATCCTCGGGTCGGTCGGCGAGCCGATCAACCCGGCCGCGTGGGAGTGGTACCACAAGCATGTCGGCGGCGGCCGCTGCCCCATCGTCGACACCTTCTGGCAGACCGAAACCGGCGGCCACATGATCACGCCGCTGCCGGGCGCGACCACATTGGTGCCAGGTTCGTGCACGCTGCCGTTCCCGGGCATCGAGGCGGCGATCGTCGACGAGGCCGGCAATGATGTTCCCAACGGTCAGGGTGGCATCCTGGTGGTGAAGAAGCCGTGGCCGAGCATGATTCGCACGATCTACGGCGACCCGGAGCGCTTCAAGACAAGCTACTACCCGCCGGAACTCAAGGGCTACTACCTCGCTGGCGACGGCGCGATCCGTGACGCCAAGACCGGCTACTTCACCATCACCGGCCGCATCGACGACGTGCTCAATGTCTCCGGGCACCGCATGGGCACGATGGAGATCGAGTCGGCACTGGTCAGCTGCACCGAGCTGGTCGCCGAAGCCGCGGTGGTCGGCCGTCCGGACGACACCACCGGCGAGGCCATCTGCGCCTTCGTGGTCCTGAAGCGTTCGCGCCCGACCGGCGACGAGGCCAAGCAGATTGCGACTCAGTTGCGCAATTGGGTGGCCAAGGAGATCGGCCCGATCGCCAAGCCCAAGGACATCCGTTTCGGCGACAACCTGCCCAAGACGCGCAGCGGCAAGATCATGCGCCGATTGCTGCGCTCGATTGCCAAGGGAGAAGCCATCACGCAGGACACCTCGACACTGGAAAACCCGGCCATTCTCGAACAGCTGTCAGAGAAGTTGTGACGATGTAAACGCGCTGCGGCGACGCGCCGTTGGGACTAGGATCAACGTCGATCCTCGTGCCAAAGGAGTTGCCATGCGACACGTCATTCGCTCCCTTGCCGTCGGCCTAGGCCTTGCGCTGGTGGCCCTCTCCGCTCAGGCCGTAGGCACTGTGCAGGTGTCCTTTGTTCAGCCCGAGCAGTTTGCCGACGCCGGCGATGCCCGGCGCGATGTCCAGGGCAATCTCGGCGTGCTGGCACGCCACCTGGAGTCACTCGCCGCCAGGCTCGGCGCGGGCCAGAAGTTGAGCATCGAGGTCATCGACGTCGACCTGGCCGGCGAGCTCCGACCGTGGCGCCACGCGCAACAGGATTTGCGAGTGCTTCGCGGGGCCGCCGACATACCGCGCATCAGGCTGCGCTACTCGCTCGAGGAGGCTGGGCGCGCGAGCCGCAGCGGCGAGCATGTCGTCGTCGACGCGGGTTACCTGCAGCGCTTCAACCGCTATCCCTCGGGCGAGGCGCTCCGCTACGAGAAGCGCATGCTCGACGACTGGTTTTCGGAGCAGTTCGCCTCTGCGCCGGCGAAGTAGGGCGGCAGCGCCTCAACTGATGACGTAGGCCGCGGCGGCGGTCGAGATCAACGAGCCTTGATCGTTGACCAGTCGCATCTGGGTCGAGCCGATGCGCCCGCCCAGGCGCGTGACGACTGCGCTGGCGGTGAAGGAGCGGCCGACACCCGGCTGCAGGTAGTCCACTCGCAGGTCGATGGTGCCCATCTAGGCAAATCGATGCAGGATCTGGTCGGCGCTTTCGTCACAGTGCTTCTCGCCAATGGCAACCATCAATGCCAGGCCGCCCATGGCGTCCAGCGTGGCCGAGATCACGCCGCCGTGCAGCCGTCCGTAGACGTAGTGGCCGACCAACCCAGGGCGCATCGAGAAGCGGATGCGCGGATCTGGCGCCTTGACGGATTCGATTGACAGACCGAGGGTCTGATTGAACGTGATGCGCCGCTCGAACAGATCGGTCAGTGCGAGGTCCAGGCGTTCCTGTTCGTCGCCGCTGCGTCGCGGGGCGGGGTGGGCAGTGGTCATGACCGGATCGTAGCTGCCCCGCCGCGCTGTCGGAATTTTGCGCGAAACTCGGCGCGTGACGAGCGCATCCCTCCAGGCAAGCCACGACCGACACGCCCGCCTCGATGCCTTGCGCGGTGCGGCGATGGTTTGGATGGCGCTCTTTCACTTCAGTTTCGACCTGAACTACTTCGGCCTGCTGGTGCCGCGCCAGAATTTCTATGTCGACCCCTTCTGGACCCAGCAGCGCACGGCGATCGTCAGCCTGTTCCTCTTCGCCGCCGGCGTGGCGCAGGCCGTGGCCATGGATGCAGGCCAGGGCTGGCCGCGGTTCTGGCGCCGCTGGGCACAGATCGCGGCCTGCGCCGTGCTGGTGTCAACCGGCTCGGCACTGATGTTTCCCAAGAGCTGGATCAGCTTTGGCATCCTGCATGGCATTGCAGTCATGTTGATCGCTGCCCGCGTGGCGTCGCCGTTGCGTGCCTGGCTGTGGCCGTTGGGGATGGTGCTGGTGTTGCTGCCACAGGGGATCCAGGACTCGTTCTTCGACACGCGCTGGACGAACTGGGTGGGTCTGGGCACGCGCAAGCCGGTCACCGAAGACTACGCACCGGTCCTGCCCTGGCTTGGCGTGATGCTGTGGGGCGTCGCGGCCGGGCAATGGTTGCTGGCGCACCGCACGCAAGTGCTAACAGGCGCCGTACCCCGCGCTGTGCGGCCGCTGGCGCTGCTTGGCCGCTGGTCGCTGAGCTTCTACATGCTGCACCAGCCGGTGCTGATCGGCGGCCTGTGGGTTTGGCGCGAGATGGGGCGTTAGGCAGGTCCGGTTTCGTTCGCCCCGCGCGGGCCACGTGCGCTTTGTCACGGTCCGGCACTCAAGTCTGGCGCGCAACTGTCGAAGTATGGCGGCAACGGGTTGACTCTTGGCCGCATCGGTGGCCATGGCAACTCCAGGAGCGCTGCCATGTCGATTGCTGCCATCTCATCCAGTTTCGCCACTGCCGTGCGCGGCAGCCTGGACGTGCCGCCGGTCGAGCCCGTGCAGCGCGTGCGTGCGGTTCAACGTCAGAGCCAGGGCGAAGGCCGCCGCCACGAACTCATCGGCGCAATGAACCAGGCGCTCGGCACGGTCGACGAACAGGGCAAGGAGACAGCGCAGGCCGTGTTCCGATTTGCTCACGCGCTGATGCACGAACTGCGCAGCCTCGACGCCGGCGGCGAGCAGGGGCCGGCCCGTGGCCATGCCTGGGGGCGCCGCGAGTGGAGCGACCTGCCACAGCGGATCGACGCGCTGGCCACTGCGGTGGGCGCGCAGGCGGGCCCGGCGCAAGCGCCCGCCGCACCCGCTGCGCCGGCCGTCGCGGACGCCGCCGTCGCCGACATGGCGGGGGTGGCCGAGCCACCGATGCCGAACCCGCTGACCCGGACCAGCGCTGCCGTGTACATGATGCAGGTGCCCTCATCGCGTCTGATCGCGGCCTATGAGGCGCTGCAGCAGGCCATGGGCAGCCAGCCTGTGGCCGCGGCTGCTGCGGGCGCACGCGAAGGCCTGGCGGCCTTGCTCGAGCGGCTGTCGAGCCAGTTGGCCCCCGACACGGCCAGCGCAGTGCCGGCTGGCAGCGTCCTGGACGTCACGGCCTGACTGCCAGAGCAACGCTGCGCCCGTTTTGGCGCGCGTTGTCACGCGGCGGGCCATGGGCGCGATACTGGCGCCCCCTGGCCCGCGCGCACTCCTCTCCATGATCAGCCCCTGCGGCCCGCTCCGGCGAGGCCTGACCCGCATTGCTGCCACGCCGGTGAGACCCCAATGAGCGCGCGCATCCTGTTCGGATTCCACGCGGTCACGGTGCGCCTGAAGACCGCGCCCGAGTCGGTGCTCGAAATCCACCTCGACAGTCGCCGGCGCGACGCGCGCATGCGCGGGTTCGCCGAGCGTGCTCAAAGCGCCGGCACCAAGCTGGTCGACAGCAGCGACGCGCAGCTCACCCAATTGGCGGGCACAGCGCGCCACCAGGGCGTCGTCGCACGTGTCACTGCATTGGCGCCGCGCCACTCGCTCGACGATGTCCTGGACGCGGTGCAGGGCCCGCCGCTGGTGCTGGTGCTCGACGGCGTGACCGATCCGCACAACCTCGGCGCCTGCCTGCGCGTGGCCGACGGCGCCGGCGTCCACGCCGTGGTCGCACCGAAGGATCACGCGGTCGGTCTGAACGCGACGGTCGCCAAGGTGGCCAGCGGTGCGGCCGAAACCGTGCCTTACCTGATGGTCACGAACCTGGCACGGTCGTTGAACGAGATGAAGGAGCGCGACATCCGCGTCGTCGGCACCAGCGACGATGCCCAGTGCACGCTCTATGACATCGACCTGCGCACGCCGGTCGCGCTGGTGCTGGGCGCGGAGGGTACGGGCTTGCGGCAATTGACGCGCAAGACCTGCGACGAACTGGTGCGCATTCCGATGGCCGGCGTCGTCGAGAGCTTGAACGTGTCGGTCGCTGCCGGCGTGTGCCTGTACGAAGCGCTGCGTCAGCGACAGTTCAGCAGGTGAGCAGCGCAGCCTAGACCCAGCCTAGCGCCCCCGTGACCGCGCCGGCAGCGATCAGCCAGACCGGGCTGATCCGCGTGGCCAGCATGGCCCCGACGGTGGCGATCACGAGGAGCCAGGTCGCCGCCCGATCGACCAGGGGCATGGCCAGCAGGGCGCCGGTGGACAACACCAGGCCGACCGTGACCGGGGCCATGCCAGCCACGAAGGCGCGCACGCCGCGGGCCTCGCGCCGCGTGTGCCCCCAGCGCGAGACGGCCAGCGCCAGTGTGGCGCTCGGCAGCAGCATCCCCAGGAGCGCCACCGCCGCACCGCCGGCGCCCGCCACCGAGTAGCCGATCACGGGCACGAACAGCAGGTTGGGCCCCGGCGAGGACTGCGCAAGCGCCATGGCGGCACTGAACTGGCTGTCATCGATCCAGGCGCGTTGCTCGACGATGTAGCGATGGATTTCTGGCGCGACGGCAACCGCACCGCCGACCGCCAGCATCGACATCGCCAGAAAATGCGACAGCAGCGACCACCAGTCGGCCGGACTGGTCAGGGCGAAGGCGGTCACCAGGCCCCCTGGGCACTGCGCGCCGCCCTGCCGGGGGGGCGCGCGCGCCTTCGGAACGGCCGCGCGACGCTCATGCGCGCCCCAGCCGCCACCAGGCACCCAAGACAGCCAGGCCGCCGACGCCCAGCACGGCGTAGGCGATCGGCCAGCGCAGCCAGCCCACGGCCAGCAGCGTGACCCCCAATACCAAGGCACAAAGAATGCAGCCAAGTGGATTGCGCGCCAGTGAGGGCAGCAGCTTGAGGGCCATGGCCAGGATCAGACCGGCCGCCACGGCAGCCATGCCACGCAATGCGCCCGCCACCATGGGTTCCGCAGCGAACCGGGTGTAGAGGATGGCCAGCGTCATCACGATCGTCAGCGGCAGTGCCAGCAGGCCGGCCAGGGCGGCGAGCGCACCGCGCCAACCGAAGAAGCGGTCGCCGATGATCAGCGCCATGTTCACGATGTTGGGGCCGGGCAGAACCTGGCCGATCGCGAGGGTCTCCATGAACTGCTCTGGCGTGAGCCAGCGCCGGCGCTCGACGAGCTCGCGCTGCGCGACGGGCATCACGCCGCCAAATCCTTGCAAGGCCAGCGCATTGAACACACGCATCAACTCACCCGGCGAGCCCGGCGCCGGCAGCGCCGGGGGGTCTGCAGCCGGCGCTGCACTCAACGAACCACCTTCAGTGCCTCAGGGTTGACGATGTTGATCGGCTGCTTGTTGACGAAGGCAACCACGTTGTCGAACGCGGCCCCGAAATACAGCTCGTAGCTGTCCTGCTCGACATAACCCAGGTGCGGCGTGCATACCGCCGTTTCCAGCCGCAGCAGCGGATGGCCCTGCAGGATCGGCTCGGTCTCGAAGACATCGACCGCGGCCATGCCGGGGCGGCCGCGGTTGAGCGCCGAGACCAGCACGCCTTCGGCCACCAGTTCGGCGCGCGAGGTGTTGACGAACAGCGCGGTGGGCTTCATGCGCGACAAGTCGTCCGACGTGACAAGCCCGCGCGTTTCATCGATCAATCGCAGGTGCATCGACAGCACGTCGCAGACTTCGAAGAAAGCCTCGCGCGAGGGCGCAGGCATGAGCCCGTCGGCGCGCGCCTTGTCGCGCGAGCCCTGGCTGCCCCAGACGGTGACGTTCATTCCGAAGGCGCGGCCATAACCGGCCACACGCTGACCGACCTTGCCATAGCCCCAAATGCCCAGGGTCTTGCCCTCGAGCTTCATGCCAAGGCAGAAATTCGGCGGCATGGCGCCGGTCTTCAGCCCGGACTGTTGCCAGGCGCCGTGCTTCAAGTTGCCGATGTACTGCGGCAGGCGCCGCATCGCCGACATGATCAATGCCCAGGTGAGCTCGGCCGGCGCGACCGGTGAACCCACGCCCTCGGCGACGGCAATCCCCAGCCGGGTGCAGGCAGCAAGGTCGATGTGCGACCCGATGCGGCCGGTCTGCGCGATCAGCTTGAGCTTGGGCAGTTTTTCCAGCAACTGGCGCGGGAACGCCGTGCGCTCGCGGATGGGCACCAGCACTTCAGCGTCCTTCAGCCGGATCGAGAGCTGGCCGATGCCCTTGACGGTGTTGGTGAAGACCTTGGCGTTGAGGTGCTCGAGCTTGGCCGCGCAGTGCAGTTTGCGCACGGCGTCCTGATAGTCGTCGAGGATGATGATGTTCATGGCGTCTGTGCCTTTGAACGCGATTCTGCCTTGCGGGCCAGTTTGCCCCCAAGACGCCTTCGGCGTCGGCCCCGCAGGAGCGTTGCCCGCTTGGGGCGGCCCGGCGCGCGCTAGGATGGCACGCTTTCAACTGGAGACACGCAATGACGATTTCAATGCATTCGGCCAGCGCACCGATCCTTCTGCGCATGCTGGGCAACCTGCTCAACTGGATCGACAAGGCCCAGGCTCATGCCGAGGTGCGCAAGTTCGACTCCGTCAACTATCTCGGCATGCGCCTGGCGCCCGACATGCTGCCGCTGTCCAAGCAGATCCAGATTGCCAGCGATTCGGCCAAGGCCTGCATGGGCCGACTGGCTGGCACCGAGCTGCCAAAGTGGGACGACAACGAAACCACGCTCGCCGATTTGCGTGCACGCGTGCAGAAGACCATCGACTACGTGAAGAGCTTCGATGCGTCGCAGATCGACGGCACCGAAGCGCGCGAGATCACGCTGCCGCAACGCTCAGGCGAGCCGCTGGTGTTTGCCGGCGAGGCCTACCTGTAGCATTACGCGCTGCCCACCGGGTTCTTTCATGTCACGATGACCTATGCGCTGCTGCGCCATGCCGGCGTCGAGATCGGCAAACGCGACTACCTCGGCGTGCGCTGAGACAAGGTACAGACCGGCGCTGCGGACAGGCTGGCGGGGTGCGCCGCCGCCATCAGTTGCTTCAGGCCGGCAGTTCCGAGCCGGGGCGAGTCCGGCGCAGCCGCGACTCAAAGCGGGGATCCAGGGCCACGAGCCGTCGCTCGGCTTCGTCCTGCGAGTGGTGCAGCGCCAGCAGGCGATACACCTCGGGCCGCAGGTGCCCAAGCTCGGCCTGTGACCTGGCATGCATCAGCAGTTGGCGCAGCACAGCGGTTTGGGCGGCAGGCAGGTCGGCCAGGCACGCCACCAGGGCGCGGCCAGCAGCCCGCAGTTCGATCGGGTCGGCAGCCGGCTCAGCCCGCCAGCCGATCACGCTGGCCAACTGGCGCCACAGGCTGCTGCGCGCTCGGGTTGCTCTTTGCATCGCTGCGGCATCGGGCGCAGCCGGCAGTGTGGGCAGATCTGGCGGGGCATGCGGCGCTGGCATGTCGCCAGTGTGGCCGCCGGGGCTTTCGACGATCCGTGAAATAACCCCGGTTCGCCGGCGCTATTCAGCCGCAGGCGCCCAGGTCAGACCGCGCCGTAAAGCACCTTGCGCTGTGCCGTGTAGGCCCACCACGGCGCCGCCTCGGCGCCGCGCATGAAGTCGGTGGCGGCCATGAAGGTGTCCAGGACGCAGGGGTCCTGGCGCTGCCCGGTGGCTGCGCACAAGGACTGGTAGAGCACAAAAGGGTCGCGCCCGCGCAACTCCCGCGGCGCCCGAATACCGATCAGGCGCAGATCGGCCGCCAGCGACGGGCCGATGTTGGGCAACTGCTCGAGCACGGCGCAGTCACCGGCCCGCGCGGCCTTGGGCTGCTTGATGCGTGGGTTCCTGCGCAGTCTCGGTGTCATAGGCGCCCGCCGTTCACATCATCATGTTGTTGCGGATCAGGCCGACCGCCAGGCCTTCGAGTTCGAACTGCGTCTCGTCGGGGTTGACGACGATGGTCTCGAAGTCGGGGTTTTCAGGAATCAGTTCGATGCCATGTCGGCCGCGCTTGAAGCGCTTGACCGTGACCTCGTCGCCCAAGCGGGCGACGACGATCTGCCCATTCTTGGCTTCCTTGGCTTTTTGAACCGCGAGCAGGTCGCCGTCCATGATGCCGGCGTCGCGCATGCTCATGCCGCGCACCTTGAGCAGGTAGTCGGGCTTGCGCGCGAACATGCTGGCCTCGACGATGTAGGTCTGGTCGATGTGTTCCTGTGCCAGTATCGGGCTGCCCGCCGCCACGCGGCCGATCAGCGGCAGCGAGAGCTGCGCCACCCCGATCAGGGGCAGGCTGAACTGCATGCTGCGGGCGTGGTTGAGGGCGCGCAAGGTGTCGGGCAGCAGGCGGATGCCGCGCGAGGTGCCGCCCACGAGTTCGATCACGCCCTTGCGTGCCAGCGCCTGCAAGTGCTCTTCGGCCGCATTGGGCGAGCGAAACCCCAGCTCGGCGGCAATCTCGGCCCGCGTGGGCGGCGCTCCGGTGCGCTCGATCGCGCTCTGCACGAGTTCGAGGATTTGCTGCTGGCGGTCGGTAAGCTTCGGGCGTTCTTCCATCGCGGCCTGCCTGTGGGTTTGTCCAGTGGCTGTATTTTTATCCAGATAGCGCGGCAATGCAACCCAAAATCGTCATCCTGGGCACCGGCGGCACGATCCGGTACCGCGGCCAGCCCGAGCGACGCGATCGGCTACACAGCGGCGCAGATTGGCGTGACCGCGCTGGTGGCCGCGGTGCCCGCATTGGCGGGGCTGCCGATCGAATGCGAGCAGGTGGCCCAGCTCGACAGCAAGGACATGGACTTTGCCACGTGGCAGCGGCTGGCGCAGCGCGTGGCCGCGCACCTGGCCAGACAGGAGGTGCAGGGTGTCGTCATCACCCATGGCACCGACACGCTGGAGGAGACGGCGTATTTTTTGCATCGCGTGCTGGCCCCGGCCAAGCCCGTGGTGCTGACCGCCGCCATGCGGCCAGCGACGTCGATGCAGGCCGATGGCCCGCGGAACTTGTTGGATGCGGTGACGCTGGCACGCACCGGTACGGTCAGTGGCGTGTCCGTCGTGCTGGCAAGTTCAGTCTTTCATGCGGTCGGGCTGCGCAAGGTGCATACCCATGCCCTGGACACCTTCGCGGGCAGTGAAGCCGGGCCGCTGGCGCGCATCGACGGCGGGCAGGTGTTGCGGTTGCGCGATGTGCCGGCGGCGCGAGCCCTGGGCTTGGCGCTGATCGCCCGCGCTCCGCGGGCCTGGCCGCGGGTCGAGATCGTTCTCAACCACGTCGGCGCCGATGGGCGCGTTGTCGATGCGCTGCTGGCGCAGGGGCTTGATGGCCTGGTCATTGCCGGCACCGGCAACGGCTCGCTGGGAGAAGCGCTCCGGCATGCCGTGCTGCGCGCGCAAGCGGCAGGCGTGCGCGTGCTGCGCGCCAGCCGTTGTTCAATCGGCCCCGTCGTCGCTGCCAATGCCGTGGACGCGTTGCCACCCAGTGGCGACCTCGGGGCTGCGCAGGCAAGGGTCGAACTGCTGCTGCAATTGCTTGAAGGTGCCGTTGCCGCGCCCGACGATTCACGCTGAGGGCGCGCGAAGGATTGCGGCGCTCCAGCACAATCCACCGTCGAGCGCGACGCCAGCCCATCGCATTGACGTGCTGCAACGATCTGCAGCCCAGCCGCTGCGGCTTGATTCTTCACCGCGAATGACCGAGTCCGAAGCCCACCAAGTGTTGATGCTGCGCGCGGTCGAGACTGCCGCGCTCGAGCAGGCGCAGGCGGGGTGGAGCCGCGAGGACGCGGACTGGTCCAGCGCCGATGCGCGACGCCAGGTGGGCGAGGCGGCCGCGGACGAGGCGTTCATTGTTCAGCGCGCCCGGTCAGGGCTGCAGCGCTTGCGCGAACGCGGCATCGGGCTTCAGGCGGGCGCACCGCTCCCCGCGTGGTGGCCGCTGTCAGTGCTCGGCTTGGCGCTGTTCGCGGGCCTCGCTGTCGACGCGCTGGGGCCGGTTCAGCGCATCAACCTGTTGGCGCCTCCGCGCCTGGCATTGCTGCTGTGGAACCTGCTGGTATTTGCGGGACTGCTGGTGGCCGCCGTGCGCGGCATGCAACGCTCGCGCAGGGCCGGGCCCGCGACGGAGCCCAGTGTCGGGCGCTTCGCGGCGTGGCTGGTTCACGTGGGCGGTGGCATTGCGCGACGCCTTGGCTCGCACGACGACGAACCGTGGGTGGCAAGGGCGCGCCTGCGCGCGCATGCCGACTGGGCGGTGGCCGGCCGCGCAGTGCACGGGCAGCGTGTCGCGGCCCTGTTGCATACCGCTGCGGCGATGGTCGCGCTGGGCGTCGTGCTCTCGATGTACCTGCACGGCCTGGTCTTGGACTACCGCGCAGGCTGGGACAGCACCTTTGCCGGCGCGGCCGAGGTGCGCGCACTTCTGGGCATCGTGCTGGGGCCCGCCGCGGCGATCAGCGGCATCGAACTCCCCGCCGTAGCGACACTCGCGGGCCTGCGCTGGGCTGACGGCAGCGCCGGCGAAGGCGCGGCACGATGGATCCACCTGTACGCGCTGACGCTGGTCGGCGTGATCGTCCTGCCCAGGCTGTTGCTGGCGCTTTGGGCCGCCGTGCGCGCGCGGCGCTACGCCGGCTGCATCAGACTGCCTCTGGACGAACCGTACTTCCTGCGCTTGTTGCATGCGGCGCGCGCGACGCCGCGGCCGGTGACCGTACTGCCGTACAGCTACCAGCTTGGCGCAGCAGAGCAGGCTGGTCTGCAAGCGGCCCTGGCGGGCCTGTTCGGGCCGGGCGCGCAGTTGCGCCTGGCGGAATCGTTGCCGCTTGGCGCCGAGGACGACTTGGCCAACGCCATGCCTGTGCAGCGGGCCGACGCGGTGGTGGCGCTGTTTGCCATGACCGCCACTCCCGAGCGTGAGGCACATGGTGCATTCGTGCGCGCGCTGGCCCGCGCCTTGCCGCCCAGCTGCACCCTGCAGGTGGTGGTCGACGAATCGGGATTCCGCCGCAAGCTTGGCGTTGCCAGCGATGCGCAATCTCGCATCCACCAACGCCGCATCGCGTGGGAGCGGCTGTTTCAGGACCTGGCGCTGCCGCCACCGCACTTCGTTGACCTGACCTCCGGATCCAGCGTATGAGCGCGCCATCGACGGTCGCCCTGAGCCTGGTCTCGCACACCAATGTCGGCAAGACGACTCTGGCGCGCACGCTGCTGGGCCGCGACATCGGCGAGGTGCGTGACGAGGCGCATGTGACCGAGGTCGCCGAGGGCCAGGTGCTGGTCGAGTCGCCCGGTCGCGACCGGCTGATGCTTTGGGACACGCCAGGCTTCGGCGACAGCCAGCGCCTGGCCAAACGGCTGGCGCAGGCCGGCAACCCGCTTGGCTGGTTTCTCAGCGAAGTGTGGGACCGCTGGCGCGACCGGCCGTTCTGGTCGAGCCAACGCGCGTTGCGCAATGTGCTCGACGAAGCCGACGTGGTGCTGTACCTGGTCAATGCGTCGGAGGCGCCGGAAGACGCCGGCTACCTCGATGACGAGCTGCAGGTGCTGGCGCTGACTGGCAAGCCTGTGGTTGCGCTGTTGAACCAGCTCGGCCCGGCGGGTGCCGCGGCCGGTGACGAGATGCCGCTTGCCGGTCGCTGGCGCCAGCGACTCCAGCGCTCGCGCGGCGTGCGTGCCGTCCTGGCGCTGGACGCGTTCACCCGCTGCTGGGTCCAGGAGGGTCTGCTCTGGCAGGCCATTGCCGCGGAGCTGCCGCCTGGCAAGCAGCCGGCGTTCGCGCGCCTGCGCGCGGCGTGGCGCGACAGGCAATTGGGCACCTGGCGCCAATCGATGCACGAGCTCGCGCAGCGCCTGGCGCGCGCCGCGCTCGACCGCGAAGTCGTCACCGCCGAAGGCTGGCGCGGGCCTCTGCGCACCTTGGGTGCGGCCCTGGGCATCAAGGCGGGTGAGGGCGAGTCGGCGAGCGAGCGTGCCATGGCGGCCTTGGCCGAACGGCTCGACTTGGACATGCGCCGCTCTACCGATGCCTTGATCCGCCTGCATGGTCTGGACGGGCGCGCCGGCGCCGAGGTGCTGGCCAAGCTGGCACTGCATTACGCGGCGCGCGAACCGATCGACGAGGGCCGCGCGGCGCTGTGGGGCGGCATGGTCACGGGCGCGCTGGCGGGCTTGAAGGCCGACGTGATCAGCGGCGGGATGACGCTGGGCGGCGGCCTGCTGGCCGGCGGCGTGATCGGTGCGCTGACTGCAGCGGGCGCAGCGCGCGGCGTGAACAAGGTACGCGGCCTGGACCAGCCGGTGCTGGCCTGGGATGCGTCGGTGCTCGACGCCTTGCTCACCTCGGCCTTGCTGGGCTACCTCGCGGTGGCGCACCATGGGCGCGGGCGCGGCGCCTGGGTGGCGCAGGAGCCGCCCGCGGGGTGGACCGAATCGGTGCGGGCCGTGTTGGCCGGCCACAAGGAGGCGGTGGCTGCCACGTGGCAGCGCCGCCAAGCTCTGCTCACCGACGCCAGCCTGTCGGCCGACGCCGCCCAGGCCGGGTTGCTGCCGCGCTTGCAGTCGTTGCTGATCGGTTTGGGTGCGGCTGTGCTGGCGCGGCTCTATCCCGCGTCCGAGGCGCTGCCGAGCGACTGATCAAAGCTCAACCGGCGTCGGCGTGCATCGCTTCGAGCGCGGTCTGCAACTCGAGCCAACGCTCTTCGAGCATCGCCACTTCAGCGGCGATGTGCGCCAGTTGCCGTCCCGCGTCGGCTATGGCCGCGCCTGCCAGCGTTGCGGTGGCGAGCGCGGCTTCGGTGGAGGCTTGCTCGGCAGCGAGCTTGGCAAGCCGCTGGTCCAGTTGCAGCAACTCGTTGCGCAGGGGCCGGGTCTGGTCGGCCAGCTTCGATCGCGACTGCCCCTTGGCCTTGCGATCGTCGCGTGAGTTGGCTGCCGGTGGCGGCGCTGCGGCAGGCTTGGTGCTGGGTCTTGCGGTGGGTTTCGCGGCCGCTGGCGGCGGGGCCACGGCCGCACCGGGTACGGGCGGCGCCGGCTGCCCGCGCGCGTTGGCGCGCGAGACCTCGAGCAACCACTTCTGGTAGTCGTCGAGGTCGCCGTCGAAGGGCAGCACGCCGCCGCGCGTGACCAGCCAGAACTCGTCGCAGACTTCACGCAGCATGGCGCGGTCGTGGCTGACCAGCATCACCGTGCCTTCGAACTCGTTCAGGGCCATCGACAGCGCCTCGCGCGTGGTCAGGTCCAGGTGATTGGTCGGCTCGTCGAGCAGCAGCAGGTTGGGGCGCTGCCAGACGATGCCGGCCAGCACCAGTCGTGCGCGCTCGCCGCCCGAGAGCGTGCCCACGGTCTGGTGAACCATGTCGCCGGCGAAGTTGAATTGCCCCAGGAAGTTGCGCAGCCCTTGCTCGCGCCCATCCTGGCCGGCCACGTTCAACTCGCGGGCCAGCCGCGTCATGCGCTGCAGCGGCGTGTCGTCTTCGTGCAGCAGGTCCATTTCCTGCTGCGCGAAGTAGCCGATGGCCAGGCCCTTGCCTTCGGTCATGGTGCCGGCGATTGGTTTCAATGCGCCGGCGATGGTCTTGACCAGCGTCGACTTGCCCTGGCCGTTGGCGCCCAGGATGCCGATGCGCTGGCCGGCCATGACGCTGCGGTTGACGTTGCGCACGATCACGGTCGAGCCGCCGGCGCCGGGCCGCCCCAAGCCGGCGAGCACCCCCTCTGGGGGTGTGTCGCCGTACTCGGCGACCGGGGGCAGTCGATACCCGCAAGCCACGTCGCTCAAGGCCAGCATCGGGTTGGGCAGGTTCTGCGGCTCGCGGAACTCGAACGCGAAGTCGCTCGCGGCGAGCACCGGCGCGATGCGCTCCATGCGCGCCAGCGCCTTGACGCGGCTCTGCGCCTGCTTGGCCTTGCTGGCCTTGGCCTTGAAGCGGTCGATGAACAGCTGCAGGTGCGCGATGCGTTCCTGCTGCTTTCCGAACGCCGCCTGCTGCTGAGTCATGCGCTCGGCGCGCATTTCCTCGAAGCCCGAGTAGTTCGCGCCGTAGCGGGTGACTTCGCCGTTGTCGACATGCAGCGTCACACGGGTCACGGAATCGAGGAACTCGCGGTCGTGGCTGATGATCACGAGCGTGCCGGCAAAGCGCAGCAACCAGGCCTCGAGCCACACCAGGGCGTCGAGGTCGAGGTGGTTGGTCGGCTCGTCCAGGAGCAGCAGGTCGGCCGGGCACATCAGCGCGCGCGCCAGTTGCAGCCGCATGCGCCAGCCGCCGGAAAAGCTGTTGACCGGGGCGTCGAGCTGTTCGCTACGAAAGCCCAGGCCGAGCAGCATGGCCTGCGCACGCGAGCTGGCATCGAAACCACCGGCCTCTTCGATCGCCATGTGCGCGTCAGCCATCGCGTGCCCATCGTGAGCGGCCTCGGCGGCGTCCAGCGCGGCCTGCGCGGCGGCCAGTGGCAAGTCGCCCTCGAGCACATAGTCGGTGGCGCCGTCGCCGGTCTCGGGCATGTGCTGCGCGACTTCGCCCAGGCGCCAGCGCGGCGGCATTTCCACGTCGCCGCTGTCGGCATGCAGGCGGTTCGCCAACAGCGCAAACAGGCTCGACTTGCCCGCGCCGTTGCGGCCGACGAGGCCGGCGCGTTCGCCGGGATTGAGGGTGAAGTTGGCGCCTTGCAGCACCACCTTGACGCCGCGGCGCAGCGTCACATTGCGAACAGTGATCATGTGGGAACGAGTACGGTGCGGCCCTGCACGCGGCCGGCGCGCAGGTCGTCGAGCGCGGCATTGGCTTCGTGCAGCGGGCGGGTGTGGCATTGGCAGTGCAGCTTGCCGCGGGCGGCCAGGTCCAGCGTGGCGCGCAGATCCTCGCGCGTGCCCACGGCGCTGCCGACGATGCGGAATTCGCCGCTGACGATCGAGAGCGCCGAAAACTGCAGCGGCTTGGGTGGCAGTCCCACCACCGCCAGCGTGCCCGAGGGGCGCAGGCACTTGAACGCGAGATCGAAGGCGGCATGCGCGGCCGAAGTCACGACCGCGATGTGCGCGCCGCCGAGCGCGCGCACGGCTTTGGCTGTGTCGGGCGAGCGGGCGTCCAAGGCATGCGCCGCGCCCAGCGAGCGCGCCGCCGCCAGCTTGTCGTCGGCCAGGTCGATGGCGATGACTTCGGCGCCGGCCGCAACGGCAATCTGCACCGCCAGGTGGCCCAGGCCGCCGACACCGACCACGGCCACGCGCTGGCCGGCACAGAGGCCGGCGTTGTACAGCGCGCGGTAGCTGGTGACGCCGGCGCAGAACAGTGGCGCGGCCTCGACCGAGTCGAGCGCAGCGGGAATCGGCAGCGCGTGACTGGCCTTTGCACGCATGAATTCGGCATAGCCGCCGTCGACGTTCATGCCGGTGACGCTGCCCTTGCGACACAGGTTCTCGCGCCCGTCCAGACAGAGTTCGCAGGTGCCGCAGGCCTGGTGCAGCCAAGCCACGCCGACGCGCTGGCCCACGTCCAGGTGCGTGACGTCACTGCCGCGCGCGACCACGGTGCCGACGACCTCGTGGCCGGGGATCAATTGCACCTTGGTTGCGGCCTTGAAGCCGGGCGTGTCGCCATCGACGATGTGCAGGTCGGAGTGGCACACGCCGCAGGCCAGGACCTGGAGCAGCACCTCGTCAGCCAGTGCTTCGGGTCGGGGCAGGTCGCACAGGGCCAGGGGTTGGCCAAAGGCCTGGAGCACAGCGGCCTTCATGCGCGGGTGCTCTTGGGTAACTGAGCGAGCGCCTCGCGGGTCAGCAGCAGCACCTGGTC
>JANOPR010000740.1:0-4203 GCA_031421955.1 Burkholderiales bacterium | reverse complement strand
TTGGGTCGCTGGGCGTGCAGGATCGCGCGCGGCACCTGGCTACGCTGTACCTGAACGACATCGCCGACGTGCTGCGCGAAGCGGTCGATGAACGCTTCGAATTCGTGCGCTACGCCGAGAGCCTGGCGCAGAGCCAGGCCAGCTTCGAGCCGCTGGCGCAGGCGCTGGCGGCACCGCTGAACCTGGTCGACCGCACGCTGATCGAGTTGACGCTGGACGCAGTGAAGCGCCACGCGCCTAGCGTGGTGCTGGTGTCGGTGCCGTTCCCGGGCTCGGTCTATGCGGCGTTCCGGATCGCGCAGGCGGTGAAGGCGCACGACCGGTCGATCGTCACCGTGCTCGGCGGCGGCTTCGTCAACACCGAACTGCGCGAGCTCGCGGAGCCGCGCGTCTTCGACCATTTCGACTTCGTCACGCTCGACGCCGGCGAGCGCCCGCTGCTGGCGCTGCTCGACCACGTTCAAGGCAAGCGCTCGCGCCAGCGCCTCGTGCGCACCTTCCTGCGCGACGAGTCCGGCGCGGTGCGCCACGTCAACCTGGTCGAGCCCGACATCGCCTTTGCCGAAGTCGGCACGCCCACCTGGGACGGCCTGCCGCTGAACCGCTACCTCTCGCTGCTCGACATGCTGAACCCGATGCACCGGCTCTGGTCCGACGGGCGCTGGAACAAGCTGACGGTGGCGCACGGCTGCTACTGGAAGAAGTGCAGCTTCTGCGACGTGAGCCTGGACTACATCTCGCGCTACGAGGGCGCCTCGGCCGAGACGCTGGTCGACCGCATCGAGGCGATCGTCGAGGAGACCGGCCAGACCGGCTTCCACTTCGTCGACGAGGCCGCGCCGCCGAAGGCGCTGAAGACGCTGGCCGCCGAGCTGCAGCGGCGCCAGCTCGCGATCTCGTGGTGGGGCAACATCCGCTTCGAGAAGTCGTTCAGCCCCGAGCTTTGCCAGCAGCTTGCCGACAGCGGCTGCATCGCGATCTCCGGCGGGCTCGAGGTGGCCTCGGACCGGCTGCTGGCGCTGATGAAGAAGGGGGTCTCGGTGGACCAGGTGGCGCGCGTGACCAAGGGCTTTGCCGACGCGGGCATCCTGGTGCATGCCTACCTGATGTACGGCTTCCCGACCCAGACCGTGCAGGACACGGTGGATGCGCTCGAGTACGTGCGCCAGTTGTTTGCCGCCGGCTGCATCCAGTCGGGCTTCTGGCACCGCTTTGCCTGCACAGTGCATTCACCGGTGGGCCGGGACCCGGCCGCCTACGGTGTGACGCTGCAAGCGCTGCCGCCGGTGAGCTTCGCCAAGAACGACATCGCCTTCATCGACCCGACCGGCGTCGACCACGACGCCCTCGGCGTGGGCCTGAAGAAAGCGCTCTACAACTACATGCACGGCGTCGGGCTCGATGCCGACGTGCGCAGCTGGTTCGATTTCCCCATGCCCAAGACGCGCGTGGCCAAGCGCCGCATCGAGCACGCACTGGCCGCGCAACTCTGACGAAACCGCACCGAATGCCCGACGAGATCCGCCGCCACAGCCCGCCGGCTGAACGCAACCGCGAGCCGATCCTGGCCGAGCTCAAGCGCGTCTTCCCGCCGCACGGCACGATGCTCGAAATTGCCAGCGGCACCGGTCAGCACGCGGCGCACTTCGCTGCCGCAGTGCCTGAATGGCAGTGGCAGCCGACAGATGGCGATGCGCGCTCGATGACGTCGATCGCCGCCTGGTGCGAGGGGCTGCCCAATGTGTTGCCGCCGCTGCACCTGGACGTGCAGGCCGTGCCCTGGCACGGCCTGCCACCGAAGGTCGACGCGATCTTCTGCGCCAACATGCTGCACATCTCGCCGTGGGCCACCTGCGCGGCACTGATGCAGGGCGCGGCACGGCAGCTGTCGACGGCGGGCCCGCTGGTGCTGTACGGCCCCTACCTTGTCGACGGCGAACCCGTCACGCAAAGCAATGTGGCGTTCGATGCCGACCTGCGCGCGCGCAACCCCGAGTGGGGCCTGCGCCGCCTGGCCGATGTGGTGCAGGCCGCCTCTGACGCTGGCCTGCACCTGCGCGAACGCGTGACGATGCCGGCCAACAACCTGTTGCTGGTGTTTTCGTCGGGCCCGGAAATCGGCAAGGCCATGCCGCAGGCCGACGCGGGCCAGGTTTGCCCCCAGCACGCGTGGGGCGGCCCCGCGCGGGCGGCCGTTCACACCGTCCAGTGAAGCGCGCGCAGCGCACACGAGGGCGCGAGCGCTGCGGCATACACTTCGGCGCCATCCCTTGACACAAATGCCCGTGGTTGCCCCGCAAGACACCTGGTCAGACCGTAGCGCCGCACTCGCCGGCACGCTCGGCCGCGTCGCGCTGGGCGATCGTGCGGCTTTTGCCACGCTCTACCAGGCCACCAGCGCGCATCTCTTCGGCGTCATCGTGCGTATCAATTCGGATCGAGCACAAGCCGAGGATCTCTTGCAGGACATCTACGTCAACATCTGGCGCGCAGCCCAAGGCTTCGACGCCGCGCGGGCACAGCCGATGACCTGGCTGACCAGTATTGCGCGCAATCGCGCCATCGACAGCCTGCGCCGGCGCAAGACCGAAGTCGTGACGGCCAGCGTGCACCTGCGCGGCAACGACGACGAAGAAGACACGGATCTGCTGGCCACACTGCCGAGCGACGCCGCGGGCCCGCTCGAGCTGCTGCTGCAGGCCGCGCAGCAACGCGAGGTCACGGATTGCGTGCAGGCGCTGTCGGCCGAGCAGCAGCAGTGCATCGCGCTGGCGTATTACCAGGGCCTGTCTCATTCGGAAGTGGCAGCCCACATGGCCCAGCCTTTGGGTACCGTGAAGAGCTGGGTGCGCCGCGCGCTGATCGCACTGAAGGGCTGTCTGGGTCGGCAGCGCGAAGACCCGGACGCGAAGGCCTGACATGGACTACAGCCGCCCCGAACTCGCCGATCGCCTGGCCGCCGAATACGTGCTGGGCACGTTGCGCGCGCCTGCACGGCGGCGCTTCGAGGCGCTGCTGCCTGCCCACCCGGCGCTGCGGCAGGCGGTGGCGCAGTGGCAGGAGCGGTTGACGCCGCTGTCGACGAGCGTGCCGCCGGTGACGCCACCCCAGCATGTGTGGCCGCGCATCGAGAACCAGCTGTTCGCGACCCGCTCGTCGCAGGCTGCGGCGCCGGCAGGCTGGTGGCAGCGCCTGGCGCTGTGGCGCGGCGTCAGCGGCCTGGCCACTGCGGCGGCGGTGGCGATGTTCATGGTCGCCAGCCAGGTGCCCGCGCCGCAGGCGCCGATCGTGGTCGTGCTCGGCGCCAATCCCGAGGCGGCACAAGCCCTGAACGCCAGCTTCGTTGCCAGCGTCAGCGCCGACGGCCGGGCATTGGTGTTGCGGCCGATCAACGACCTCAGCCTGACGCCGGGGCGGGCGCTGGAGCTGTGGGCCGTGCCGACGCAGGGCGCGCCACGCTCTCTCGGGCTGGTGCAGGCGACCGGGGCCACCACCTTGATCCGCGCGCAACTGTTGCGCGATACCGCGGCATTCGCGGTCAGCGTCGAGCCCACAGGCGGCTCACCCACCGGTGCGCCCACCGGGCCGATCGTCTCGGTCGGCAAGCTGCAGATCTGAGCTGCGCCTTTGCGCGTGAACGCTGTCGCATCCGATCGGCTGCGGACTGCGTAAGTGGGGCCAGACGCCGCGGTTGCGGTGTCAGCCCGGTGCCTCGCACCGGGTCCCACAGCCTGAAGGAGCCCGACTATGAAGACTCAGAAACGCTACGGTGGCGCGCTCGCTGCCGTCCCGCTCGCCCTGGCCATAATCGCCGGCATTGCCGCCGCGGCAAGCCACCGCGAAGCGCCGTTCATCACCACCGCGCCCAAGGTCGATGCGACGGACTTCTACATGTTCCGCAGCTACGAGGCCAACCGCAGCGACTACGTGAAGCTGATTGCCAACTACCAGCCGCTGCAGGACGCCTACGCCGGCCCGAACTACTTCTCGATGGACCCCAACGCGCTGTATGAAATCCACGTCGACAACAACGGCGACGCCCGCGAAGACCTGAGCTTCCAGTTTCGCTTCAACAACACGCTGGCCGGCAACGGCGCGGGCATCAGCCTGAACATCGGCGGCAAGTCGGTCGGCATTCCGCTGATCCAGGCCGGCCAGGTCGCCAATGTCAAGGACGCCAACCTGCAGGTCGCCGAGACCTAC
>JANOPR010000739.1:0-2652 GCA_031421955.1 Burkholderiales bacterium | reverse complement strand
CCACGCCCTCAAGGGCATCAACCTGGAAATACCCGAGAAGAAAGTCACCGCCTTCATCGGCCCCTCGGGCTGCGGAAAATCCACCCTGCTGCGGATTTTCAACCGCATGTACGAGCTCTACCCCGAGCAGCGCGCCCAGGGAGAGGTCACGTTTGATGGCGAGAACCTGCTGACCTCGAAAAAAGACGTGGCCCTGATTCGCGCCAAGGTCGGCATGGTCTTTCAAAAGCCCACACCCTTCCCGATGTCGATTTATGACAACATTGCCTTTGGCGTGAAGCTGTTTGAAAACCTCAACGCGTCGGACATGGACGAGCGGGTGGAGTGGGCGCTGCGCAAGGCGGCCCTGTGGACCGAAGTCAAGGACAAGCTGAACCAGAGCGGCTCCAGCCTGTCGGGCGGCCAGCAGCAGCGCCTGTGCATTGCGCGCGGCATTGCCATCAAGCCCGAAGTGATGCTGCTCGATGAACCCTGCTCGGCACTCGACCCGATCTCTACGGGCAAGATCGAAGAGTTGATCCACGAGTTGAAAGCCGACTACACCGTGGTCATCGTCACCCACAACATGCAGCAGGCGGCGCGCTGCTCCGACTACACCGCCTACATGTACCTCGGCGACTTGATCGAGTTCGGGCCGACCGCCGAACTCTTCATGAAACCGAAGAAGCGCGAGACTGAGGACTACATCACCGGCCGCTTCGGCTGAGAGGCATTCGATGGCTGAAAAACACCTTTCGACCCAGTTCGATGCCGAGTTGTCCGGCATTTCCGGCCGCGTGCTCGAGATGGGCGGGCTCGTCGAATCGCAAGTGGCGCAGGGCGTCTTTGCGCTGACCTCGCTCGACATCGAGGTGGCAACGCAGGTCCTGCTGGTCGAGGAGCGCGTCAACATGATGGAGATGGAGATCGACCGCGACCTCTCGGCCATCATCGCCCGGCGCCAGCCCACCGCGCGCGATCTGCGGCTGCTGATTTCGATCAGCCGGACCATTGCAAACCTGGAGCGGGTCGGCGACGAGGCGGCGCGAATCGCCCGTACCGCGCAGCGCCTGATCAGCAGCGGCGTTTCCAGCCAACTGCGCCTGCCGATGGCCGACTTGTCGGTCGAGTCCGACCTGGCGATTGCCCAGCTGCGCAAGGCCCTGGATGCCTTTGCGCGCCTGGACACCGCACAGGCGCTCGAGGTGCTGCGCGCCGACGACCAGATCGACCGCGAGTTCGAAGGCCTGCTGCGCAAACTCATCACCTACATGATGGAGGACCCGCGCACGATCTCGGCCAGCATCGACATGATCTTCGTGGCCAAGGCCATCGAACGTGTCGGCGACCATGCCAAGAACCTGGCCGAGGCAATCATCTACGTGGTCAAGGGCACCGACGTGCGCCACAGCTCGGTCGATGCGGTGGCCGTTGCGGTGCGATGAGTCGTATCCTGGTCGTCGAGGACGAGCCGGCGATCGCCGAGCTGGTGGCGATCAATCTGCGCCATGCGGGTCACGAGGTGAGCCTCGCCGGCGACGCAGAGGCCGCGACGCAGAGCGTCGACCGCATGCTGCCCGACCTGGTATTGCTCGACTGGATGCTGCCGGGCAGGTCGGGCCTGGCGCTGGCCCGGTCCTGGCGTGCCGACCCGCGCACGCGGGCGCTGCCGATCATCATGTTGACGGCGCGTGCGCAGGAGAGCGACAAGCTCGCCGGCCTCGACGGCGGCGCTGACGATTACCTGACCAAGCCGTTCTCGCCCAAGGAACTGCTGGCGCGCATTCGTGCCGTGTTGCGGCGCAAGGCGCCCCAAGCGCTCGACGAGGCGGTCGAACTGGCGGGTCTCAGGCTCGACCCGGGCACGCGGCGCGTGACGCGCGAGGTCGACGGCGCGACGCGCGAACTCAAGATCGGTCCGACCGAGTTTCGCCTGCTGCACTTCCTCATGACGCATCCCGAGCGCGTGCACAGCCGCGTCCAATTGCTGGACCGCGTCTGGGGCGACCATGTCTTCATCGAGGAACGCACCGTCGACGTGCACGTCAAGCGTCTGCGCGATGCGCTTGCACCCGTCAACGCAGCGCAGATGGTCGAGACCGTCCGCGGTGCCGGCTATCGCCTGACGCAGGGCAACCTGCAGCTTGCCTGAGTGCCCCGGGGCCTCGCGATCGAACACCGCATCGCGTAGCGTGAAGGTCCAAACGTGACGTTGATGTTGTTGCGCCTGGCGGCCGCGCTGGTTGCACTCGCGCTCGGTGCCGCGGCGGGTTGGGTCGTCGGCAGCCTCGTGCGTTGGCCCCTGTTCGGTGCCGTGGCCGGCGCCTTGACCGGTATCGCCATCGTGACCCTGCGTGACGCCTGGCGCGCGCGCCGGCTGCGGGCCTGGCTGCGCGGCGCACAAGACAAGCCTGCGCCGCGCCACACAGGTCTCTGGGGCGATCTGGCCTACCGCATCGAGCGCCTGCTACGAATGCGCGAGCGCGAGATCGTGCACGAGCGTGAGCGCCTGCAACTGTTTCTCTCGGCCATCGAGGCTTCGCCCAACGGCGTCATGATGCTCGACGCCAATGACCAGATCACCTGGTGCAACTCGCAGGCGGCCGACCATTTCGGCATCGATCCCGAGCGCGATCGCCTCCAGCGCGTGACCAATCTGGTGCGCTCGCCGGC
>JANOPR010000738.1:0-6981 GCA_031421955.1 Burkholderiales bacterium | reverse complement strand
GAGCTCAGGCCGCTTGGGAGCGGCCCTGCGCTGGCCTGAGTCCCTCGCACGCGCCATGAACCCAGACCACGCCACGCAACGCGCTGCAGGCATCCTGCTGCACATCACTTCGCTGCCAGGGCCTCACGGCGTCGGCGACTTCGGCCCCGACGCCTACCGCTTCGTCGACTGGCTGGCTTCGGCGGGACAGACCCTCTGGCAGTGGCTGCCGATCACGCCGGTCGGCCCCGGCGATTCGCCTTACCAGAGCCCCTCGGCCTTCGCCGGCAGCCCGCTGATGGTGGCGCTGGAGCCACTCGTCGAGCGCGGATGGCTGGCCCCTCCGACCCTGCCCGAGGTCGGTTTTTCCGCCGAGCGGGTCGACTTCAGCCAGGTCATCCCCTGGCGCGACAGCCAGCTGCGTGACGCTGCGGCAGGCTTTGCGGCCCGCGGCAGCGCACAGGACCGCGCGGCGTTCGCCAACTGGTGCGTGCGCGAGGCGGCGTGGCTCGAGGACTATGCGCTGTTCATGGCGCTGTTCAACGTGCACGGCATGACGCCCTGGTGGGCGTGGGACAGGCCATTGCGCCAGCGCGATCCGCGGGCCATTGCCGCGGCCCGCCGCATGCATGCGGGCGAAGTCGACTACTGGCGCTTCGTGCAATGGTGCTGGGACGAGCAATGCATGGCGCTCAGGCGCTATGCCAATGCCAACGGCGTCACGCTGATCAGCGACATCCCGATCTACGTGGCTGACAACAGCGCCGATGTCTGGTCGCGCCCGGACCTTTACTTCCTCGGCGACGACGGCCTGCCCACCGTGATCGCCGGTGCGCCGCCAGACGACCTCGGCCCCGATGGCCAGCGATGGGGCAATCCGCTGTACCGCTGGGACCGCATGGCCGCGGAAGACTTCGCCTGGTGGTCGGCACGCGTGAAACGCGTGCTCGCGCTGGCCGACGTGGTGCGCATCGACCATTTCCGCGGCTTTGCCAGCTACTGGGAGATTCCTGCCAGTTCGCCCACGGCCAGATCGGGCCGCTGGGTCACGGGGCCGGGTCGCGCCCTGTTCGACGCGATCGAGCGTTCATTGGGCAAGCTGCCGATCATCGCCGAGGACCTGGGCCTGATCACGCCCGACGTGGTCGAGCTGATCGAGGCCTGCGGCTTGCCGCGCATGAAGGTGATGATCTTTGGCTTCGGCGGCGACGGCGGCCACGAGTACCTGCCCCACAACTACCGGCCCGAGACCATCGTCTACACCAGCACCCACGACACCGACACCGCGCGCGGCTGGTGGAACCGCGCCACCGAAGCCGAGCGACGTTTCGCCAGCGTCTACCTCGATTGCAACGCCGACGGGGCCCATTGGGCGATGATCCGTGCCGCCTGCAACTCGGTGTCGCGGCTGGCGGTGGTTCCGCTGCAGGACGTGCTGGGCCTGCCCAGCGCGCAGCGCATGAACCTGCCGGGTACCCTGAGCAAGCTTAACTGGAGCTGGCGCTTTGCCTGGCCGATGATCGGCCACGAGGCGACCAGCTTGCTCGGCGCCATTGCGGCCACCAGCGGGCGTGCGCCGATGCGGTTGCTGCATTCCTGAACCGGGCCGGTGCTGGCCACTGGCGCCAGGGTTCTGGCGATCCGTCGCATCGCAGGGCGCGGCGATGCCGCGCCGGGTAAGCTCGCCGTTTCATTGCGTCCGAGGACGCGAATCTACCGATCTGGAGCTGGCTTGATGCAATACCGTGTCCTCTTCGCTGCCCTGACCGCGTTGGCGCTGGCCGC
This sequence comes from Burkholderiales bacterium, assembly GCA_031421955.1. Lineage (GTDB taxonomy): Bacteria > Pseudomonadota > Gammaproteobacteria > Burkholderiales > Burkholderiaceae_C > CADEEN01. The sequence continues at coordinate 5,217 of JANOPR010000738.1, read as the reverse complement.
CTGCGGCAAGCCCGGCGACCCAGCCACCGTAGCGGCCAAGCCGGCGGGCAAGGCCGCCTCGGGCGTGACGGCATCGACGCCGGTGCTGCTGCTGTCGCCCGAGGACCTGCGCACGGTGGCCGCGGGCGAGGCCGGCGGCGGGCCCGTGATCACGGGCTCGGTGCAGCCGGAGAAGCGCGCCGACCTGCGTGCCGAAGTTGCGGCCGTCGTGACCCAGGTGCTCAAGGGCAATGGCGACATGGTCAAGCGCGGCGACTTGTTGATGCGCCTGGACGACACCGTGCTGCGCGAGTCGCTGCAGTCGGCCGAGGCGTCGGCGCGCGCGGCCAGGCAGGCCTTCGAGCAGGCCGAGCGCACGGTGCAGCGCCTGAAGACGCTGCAAGGTCAGGGCATGACCACGCTGCAGGCGCTGGAAGACGCCGAAGTGCGCCGCAACAGCGCGCAAAGCGAGCTGGCCGCAGCGGGATCGCGCGTGGCCGGTGCGCAGCAGCAGTTGCGCCGCACCGAGGTGCGGGCGCCTTTCGACGGCGTCGTCAGCGAGCGCAAGGCCTCGGTCGGCGACACGGCGCAGGTCGGCAAGGAACTGCTCAAGGTGATCGGGCCCTCGAGCATGCGCTTCGAAGGCCAGGTCTCGGCCGACCGCATGCACGAGATCAAGGTCGGTCAGGCGGTGTCGTTCAGCGTCAATGGCTTCCCCGACATGCAGTTCGACGGCCAGGTCTGGCGCATCGACCCGACCGCCAGCGCCAGCACGCGACAGGTCGAGGTCATCGTCAACTTTGTCGATCCGGCCAAGTCGCCGCGGGTGGCGGGGCTGTATGCCGAGGGCCGCGTCCAGGCCAACGGCGCCAAGACGCTGATGCTCTCCGATGCGTCGATCGTGCGCAGCGATGGCAAGGCGGGCGTCTGGCGCGTCAAGGACGGGCGCATTGCCAAGGTGACGGTGCAACTGGGCGAGCGTGACGAGCGGCGCGGTGAGTACCCTTTGACGAGCGGGCTGGCCGAGGGCGACGTCATCCTGCGCAAGCCGAGCGATGCGCTCTTGGAGGGCCAGCAGATCGAGTACGCCAAGGCCGCCAGCGCGCCCGCGCTGGCAACCCCAGGCGCGGCGGCCGCAGCGAAGTAGGAAGGGCGCCATGTTCCTGTCCAACTTCAGCATCAAGCAGCCGGTCGCGACGGTCGTCATCATCATCGGCCTGATGGGGCTGGGCCTGCTCGCGCTGACCAAGCTGCGCGTCAATCAGATTCCCGACGTCGAGCAACCGGTGCTGGTGGTGACGGTGCCGTACCCGGGCGCATCACCCGAGTCGGTCGAGCGCGAGGTGGTCAATCGCATCGAAAAGCCGCTGCAGTCGGTGTCCGGTGTCGACCAGGTGCGCTCGACCTCGCGCGAGGGCAGTGCACAGATCGTGCTGATCTTCAATTTCAACAAGAACCTGATCGAGGCTGCCGACGAGGTGCGCAACGCCATCGGCGGCGTGCGGCACAAGTTGCCGGCCGAGATCCGCGAACCCGTGATCACGCGGATGGACCCGGCGGCGCAGCCGATCGTGCAGCTGGCACTGTCCTCGACGACCCTGAGCCATGCGGCGGTGTCGCGCCTGGCCGAGGACGAACTGGCCGACAAGTTCCGCGCCATCAGTGGCGTGGCCACGGTCAATGTCAACGGTTCATTGCGGCGCGAGCTGTCGGTGCTGCTGCACGCCGAAAAGCTGCGCGAGTTCTCGGTGTCGGTGACGGAGGTGGTGGCCGCGCTGCGCACGCAGAACACGACGGCCCCGGTGGGCAAGGTGCGCGGCATGCTCGAGGACCAGAGCATCCGCCTGGTCGGCCGCATCCAGTCGCCCGCCGAGTTTGAGCAGATCGTCGTGCGCCGGCGCGGCAGCGAGTTGCTGCGCCTGGGCCAGGTGGCCACTGTGGCCGACGCATTCGCCGAACAGACCAGCTATTCGATGCGCAACGGCCGACCCAATGTGGGCCTGTCGATCACGCGCTCGCGCGAGGCCAGCACGGTCAGCGTGGCCACCGAAGTGCGCAAGCTGACGCAGCAGATCGGCAAGGACCTGCCGCCGGGCACGACGCTGGAGATCACGCGCGACGGCGGCGAGGAGGCGCAGAACAGCCTGAACAACGTGATCCATGCCCTGGTCTTCGGCGCGGGGCTGACGGTGTTCGTGGTCTACATCTTCCTCAACTCATGGCGTTCGACGCTGATCACGGCGCTGTCGCTGCCGACCTCGGTGGTGGCGGCCTTCATCGCCGTCTGGCTGGCCGGCTTCACGCTCAATTTCATGAGCCTGCTGGGGCTGTCGCTGGCCATCGGCGTGCTGATCGACGATGCCATCGTGGTGCGCGAGAACATCGTGCGCCATATGGAGCGCGGCGCCGACCGCCGCACCGCCGCACTCAACGGCACCGCCGAGATCGGCCTGGCCGTTGCGGCCACCACCTTCTCGATCGTCGCCGTGTTCGCTCCGGTGGCCTTCATGCCCGGCGTCTCGGGTGAGTGGTTCCGGCCCTTCGGCGTCACGGTGGTGGCTTCGGTGCTGGTCAGCCTGTTCATCTCGTTCACGCTGGACCCGATGCTGTCGGCCTATTGGGGCGACCCGCCCGGCCACCATGAGCAGCCCAAGCGCGGCCTCAGCCTGTGGCTGCAGCGCTTCAACCAGTGGTTCGATCACCAGGCCGACCGTTATGGCAACGTCATTGCCTGGGCCTTGCACCACCGCCGCTGGATGTTCTTGCTCGCCGTCGGCAGCCTGGTCGGCGCGCTGGCCTTGCAGATGAAGTTCGGCGGGTCGAGCTTTCTGCCGGCGTCCGACGGCGGCACGCTCGTGATCGACGTGCGCGCGCCCGCATCCTCGAGCCTGGACTACGCACGGGCCAAGGTCGAGAGCGTGGCCGAGTTGGCACGCGCCCTGCCGGAGACGGTGGCCACCAACAGTTTCGTCAATCCCGGCGGCGGCCGTGTCTATGTCGACATCGGCAAGAGCGACAAGCGCAAGCGCAGCCACATCGCGATCGCCAAGGACCTGCGCAGGCTCTCCGCGCGGCTGGTGGGCGCCGAGTACACCGTGCTCGAAGACCTGAACATGGGCGCGCAAAAGCCGGTGCAGATCCGCTTCACGGGCGCGGACTCTCGCAAGCTGCTCGAAATCACCAGCGACTTCATGGCCCGGCTGCGTCTGGTGCCCGGGGCGGTCGACGTCGGCCTGTCCGAGCAGGACCCCCAGGACGAATTGAAGATCGAGCTCGATCGCGGCTTGGCCAATGCGCTGGGGATTTCCGTGGCCGACGCGGCGCAGGCGCTGCGCGTGGCCTTCGCCGGCGTCGAGGTCGGCGACTGGGTCGACCCGAGCGGCGAGTCGCGCGACGTCGCTGTCCGGCTGGCGCCCGAGGACCGGGTCGATGCCAGCAACATCGAGCGCCTGCCGATCGCGGTGGCCGGTACGGGGCGCATCGTGCCGCTGGACCAGATCGCGACCGTCACGATCGGCAAGGCCCCGAGCCAGATCCAGCACGCCCAGGGCAAGCGCACGGTGTCGGTCTCGGCCAACGCGCAGGGGCGCGCCTCGGGCGAGGTCACCGCCGACGCGCTCAAGATCGCCAAGGCCATCGACTTCCCGAGCGGCTACGGCATCGAGCTGGCCGGTGCCTCACGTGACCAGCAGCAGGTGTTCGGCGCGATGCTGACGGCCCTGCTCTATGGCGTGGCGCTGATGTACCTGATCCTGGTGGTGCAGTTCGGCTCCTTCACCGCACCGCTGCCGGTGATGGTCTCGTTGCCGTTGTCGCTGATCGGCGTCGTGCTGGCGCTGCTGGCCACCGGGGGCACGCTCAACCTGATGAGCCTGATCGGCGTGATCATGCTGATGGGCCTGGTGGCCAAGAACGCGATCCTGCTGCTCGATGCGACGCGCGTCCAGGAGGCGGCGGGCGTCGAGCGCGAGGAGGCCCTGATGATCGCCGGCAGAAAGCGCCTGCGCCCGATTCTCATGACCACCTTCGCGCTGGTGGCCGGCATGATGCCGGTGGCCATCGGCGTCGGCGAGGGTTCCGAGTTCTACCGCCCGATGGCCGTGGCGATCATCGGCGGCATCATCACCTCGACCTTCCTGACGCTGCTCGTGATTCCGAGCTTCTACGACTCGATCGAGATCGCGCGCGATGGCGCCGTGGCCAAGTTCCATGCGCGCGAGGCGCGCTGGAACCCCTTCTCCGCCTTCGTCGTGACGCTGCTGGAGGCGCTGCTGACGCTGATCATGGTGCGTGCCGCATGGCGCGGCGCCAGGCGCATGGGGGCGTTTGTCTGGCAGCGTACCGGGGCGCGGCGCTCGGCCGCGGCGCAGGCCTGAGGGCCGGCCGCGTCAGGACCCCGCGTTCGGGGTCGCGTTGTTCAGCGTGAAGCCTGGCTGAGCAGCACCTGAGGCTCGCCCATCGGGTTCTTGCCGCTGCGGTCGAGCCACTTCGAGTAGTGCGGCAACGTGCCCAGGCCACTGTCCAGGGACTCGCCCAAGACCTTGACGCTGACGGGCATGCGACCACGCGGGTTGGCCCACTTCGAGTAGTGCGGCAATTCGCCGAGCCCGCTGTCGAGCTTCTGGCCCGCAACGAAGGGTGTCGAGTCGGCCGCGGCAGGTCCGGCAGTGGCCAGCACGACGGCGGCAAACAGGGTGGCGAATAGACGGTTCTTCATGGTGGCGAGCTCCGGGGCAGGTTGGTGGGCCGACCTGCGCGGTGCCCGCGGCCGACAGGTCTGGCCGCGTCATCGACGCCCCTGGCGCAGGCTGAAGCGACTTCGCCGCCCGCGGCGTGACGTCTTGCGCGCTTTGCCGTGGCGCCGCGGGCCGCAGGGGTTGAGTGGCTTCAGCCCTGCGGCCTGAGGCAACTTCAAGCCCGTGGGTCGGATAGGTGCTGCCGACCGTTTCTTGGCTCAACAGGAGGCGGCGCTGCTGCCGCATCCGGTGCCTTCGATCTGCGCGGGCAACCGCCTCAGCCCGCCACGCCCACGCCAATCAGTGGCCGGTGCGCGAGCAGGGCAAACGCCGCCCATGCCGCGGCACCCACCACGACCGTGATCACCGTGCGCGCTGCCGAACCCGCGGCGCGCGAGGTGCCTGCGGCCCTGTCGCGCGCCTTTGCGGCGCGAAAACTGAACACCGCCCAGATCAGGAAGCTGCCGAACAGGATCAGATCAGCCAGCGTGTTGTTGGCCAG
>JANOPR010000737.1:0-5196 GCA_031421955.1 Burkholderiales bacterium | reverse complement strand
GCCAGAGCCCGGCGGGGTCGGGCGACCCGGCTGGCGCAACGCTGCGATCGAATTCGACGCCAGCGACGCTGGCGGCAAGGCCCGACTCGTTCTCGACAAGGGCGTGTTGATCCTGCCAGGTGTGTTCGAGCAGCCCGAGATCGATTTCGACCAGTTTTCGACCCAACTCACGTGGCGCATAAGGCCAGCGGCCGAGGCCGGCGCACCACCGGCGCTCGAGGTCTCGCTGGCAGGTACACGCTTTGCGAATGCCGATGCCCAGGGCGAGCTGAGCCAGGCGCGCTGGCAGACGGGGAGCGGCGGCCGCAACGTCAGTGCCAGCAGCCTCGGCAGCGGCCATGGCCGCGGGGCGAGGCTGCCTGGGCGACTCGAGCTCGCAGGCGGCCTCTCACGCGGCCGCGCCGCGGCGGTGGCCCGCTACCTGCCGCTGGGTGTGAACGAGGCTGCACGACGCTACGTGCAGCAGGCCGTGCTCGATGGCAACGTGGCCCAGGCCAGTTTCAAGGTCAAGGGCGACTTGTGGGACTTCCCATTCGCGGCGGCGGCGGCAGTGGCCAAGAGCGCGAGTCCCAGCGGCGAGTTCCGCATCGCGGCGCGCGCGGACGACGTGTCCTTGGCCTACGTGCCCAGTGACGTGGATCGGGTCTCGCCGTGGCCCGCGTTCACGCGCGTCAGCGGCGACCTGGTCTTCGATCGCAGCGCGATGGAGATCCGCAACGCGACGGCGCGGGTGTTCGGTGTCGAGTTGACGCGGGTCACGGGCGGGATCCACGACCTCGCCCATCCCGTGCTGCGCATCGAAGGCCAGGGGCGGGGGCCGCTGAACGACCTGCTGCGCTATGTCAACGCGACACCGATCGGGGGTTGGATCGACCACGTTCTGCGCGAGTCCAACGCGAGTGGCAATGCCGACCTGAATCTGAAGCTCGAGATCCCGATCGACACGCCGCAGCGCAGCACGGTACAGGGCCGTGTCACGCTGGCCGGCAACGACGTGCGCCTCGCGCCGGGCGTGCCCCTGTTGGCGGGCGCCAAGGCCCGGCTCGACTTCAGCCAGCGCGGCTTTGCGATCGTCTGCGCCAGTGCCCGCGTGTTGGGGGGCGACGCCACGTTTGAAGGCGGCACACAGCCCGACGGCAGCCTGCGCGTCACCGCCCAGGGGGTGGTCAGCGCCGACAGCGTGCGACGCGCGCCCGAGTTGGTCGCTGCGTCGCGCCTGGCGAGTTACGCGAGCGGTCAGACGACCTACCGCCTGACGCTGGGCAGCGTGCGCGGGCACGCCGAGTACACGCTGACCAGCCCCTTGACCGGGCTGGCCATCGATCTGCCCGCGCCGCTGAAAAAGGCCGCGGACGCGACCTGGCCCTTGCGCGTCGAGTCGCGCCTGCTCCCGCTGGCGCCGGGCGAATCGCCGCGCGACATCTTGCGGGTCGAACTTGGCAGCCTGGTCCAGGCGCAGTTCCAGCGCGACCTCTCGCGTGGCGTGCCGCAGGTCCAGCGCGGCGCCGTGGCCGTCCTAGATGCACTGCCGCCCCTGCCCGAACGCGGGGTGCATGCCCTCCTGAACCTGCCGGCCGTTGATGCCGACGCCTGGCAAGCCGTCGCCGATCGATTGCAGGCGCCCAAGGGCGCGGGTTCCGAGGCCGCTGTGGCTGCCGCCGTCGACGACGGCTACCTGCCACGCACAGTCGCGCTGCGTGCCCAGGCCGTCACGTCGGGGGGCCGCAAGCTGACGGGGTTGGTGGCGGGCATCAGCCAGGACGCGTCCGATGGCACGTGGCGTGGCAGCCTCGACGCGGATCAGTTGGGGGGCTACGTCGAGTACCGTGCGGCCCAGGGCAGTGCCAACCCCGGCCGCGTGTATGCGCGACTGGCCCGCCTGGCCTTGCCGCCGGCCGATGTCGAATCTGTCGAGAGCCTGCTGGTGCAGGCGCCTGGCAGCGTGCCCGCACTCGACATCGTCATCGACGACTTCGAGTTGCGAGGCAAGAAGTTTGGGCGCGTCGAGATCGAGGCCGTCAACCGCGCGGCTGACGGTGGCGGACGTGAGTGGCGGTTGAACCGCTTCGCCGTCAGCAATGCCGACGCCGTGCTCACGGGTACGGGCCTGTGGCGGCCCGGCGCGGCGGGCGCCCAGCGTCAGCGCATGGTCATGGATTTCAAACTCGACCTCGCCGACAGTGGCGCGGCACTTGGCCGCCTGGGTTACGGCGGCACCCTGCGTGGCGGCAAGGGGCGCATGAACGGGCAACTGTCGTGGGCCGGCTCGCCGCTGTCCCTGCATGTGCCCAGCCTGGACGGGCGCATCAACCTCGCCCTGGATGCCGGCCAGTTCCTCAAGGCCGGGCCCGGTGCCGGGCGCCTGCTCTCGGTGCTCAATCTGCAGGCCTTGCCGCGCCGCTTGCTGCTCGACTTCCGCGATGTGTTCCAGGAAGGCTTTGCCTTTGACAACGTCACCGGCGACGTGAACATCGATGCGGGCGTGGCCAGCACCAACAACCTGCGCATGCGGGGTGTGCAGGCCGTCGTGCTGATGGAAGGCCATGCCGATGTCGCTCGCGAGACACAGGAGTTGCGCGTGCTGGTGGTGCCAGAGATCAACGCCGGCACGGCCTCTCTGGCCTATGCCGTGATCAACCCGGCGGTGGGCCTGGGCAGTTTCCTGGCACAGATCTTCCTGCGCCGCCCCCTGATGGCAGCCAGCACGCGCGAGTTTGTCGTGCAGGGATCGTGGGCCGACCCCAAGGTCGAGCGCGTCGAGCGCCGATTCGACGCGCCGCTGCCGGACCTGGATCCACCCGCGCCGGCGTCGGCGCCCAAGGCGGGTTCGTGAAAGTGCGCGGGACGCGCCGCGCACGACGTACCCACGCGGATGGCGCGGGCGAAGTTGCGGCGTATCAAGACCAAGGGGCTACGACATGAAGATTGCCGCACTGCAAACGGTCTCGACACCGGACGTTCCGCGCAACCTCGAAGCCGCCGCGCGCCTGATCGCTCTGGCGGCACGCGAGGGCGCCGAACTGGTCGCGCTGCCCGAGTACTTCTGCCTGATGGCTAGGCGCGACGAGGCCAAGCTCGAGGCAGCGGAGGCGCCGGGTCAGGGGCCGATCCAGGCATTTCTTTCCGCGCAGGCCAAGCAACATGGCCTGTGGCTGATCGGCGGCACCTTGCCGATGCGCAGCGAGGATCCGGCGCACGCGCGCAACACCTGCTGCGTCTTTGCCCCCGACGGCAGCTTGGCCGCACGTTACGACAAGATCCACCTCTTTTGCTATGACAACGGCCGCGAGAACTATGACGAGGCGCGGGTGCTGGAGGCGGGCAGCGAGCCTGTGACCTTGCAGGCGGGGCCGCTGCGGGTCGGCCTTTCGGTCTGCTACGACCTGCGGTTCCCCGAGCTGTACCGTCGCCTTTGCACGCCGCCCTGCGACTTGCTGAGCGTGCCCGCAGCCTTCACCTATCCGACCGGGCGCGCGCATTGGGAGTTGCTGTTGCGTGCGCGCGCAGTCGAGAACCAGTGCTACGTCATCGCGGCGGCGCAGGGTGGCACGCATGAGAACGGCCGCCGCACCTGGGGCCACAGCATGGTCGTCGATCCCTGGGGCGAGGTGCTCGCGGTGCGGCCCGAAGGTGAAGGGGTCGTGCTGGCCGAGGTTGACGCGGCGCGTACGGCCTCGGTGCGGCAGCAAATGCCCGCGCTGTTGCATCGGCGGCTGTAGGCCAGCGCGCCGTGCCGCGCCCAAGCAGCCTGCGCTCGCGTCGGGAGGCGCAAGCGCAGCGAGCTTGGGGCTCTCAATACATCAACGGCTGCCGAACATCATCCGCCGCGCCAGGGCGTTCTTCAGTGGCGGCAACCGGTCGATCAGGGCCATGCCCGCGCCGCGCAAGGTGGCGATGCCGGGCAGTTGCCAGGTGAAGCTGCGCGCCAGGAAGTCGGTCGCGGCGATCATCGCCCACCTGTCCGGGGCCCGCTGCCAGGCCACGCGCGCCAGGGCGCGGTCCAGGTCGGGTGCGGCCCGGCTGATGTCCACCGCATCGCGCAGTGCCGTGGCCAGCGCGAACGCATCGCGCAGCCCGAGGTTGAGCCCCTGACCGGCCACCGGGTGCAGGGTCTGGGCCGCGTTGCCAATCCGAACCTGGCGGCCGCGCACGAGCGTGCGCTGCGCGGCCAGGCCGAGCTGAAAGCACTTCAAGGGCGAGACGGCGGTGAGTTGGCCCACGCGCGGGCCGAACACGGTGTTCAGCACCGCCAGCCGCTGGGTCGCGTCGAGATCGCGCACCGGATCGTCGTCGCGCGGCACGCACCAGACGAGTGACGCCTGCGCGGTGCCCTCGCCGCTGCGCGGCAAGGGCAGCAGCGCGGCCGGACCGTGGCGTGTGAAGCGCTCGACTGCGAGTCCCGGCGTGCCGCCGGCCAACGTCACCTTGCCAACCCAGGCGTCCTGTTGGTAGTCATGGCGGACGTCGGCCAGCGTGCCTTCGCCGAACACGCCGCCTTCGGCCACCACGGCCAGGTCGAAGCGTTCGGCCACCCCCGCGTCCACTTCGACGCCGTTGGCAAGATCCTTCAAGGCCGCCACGGGCGTGCCAAAGCGGCCGTGCAGGCGCATTGGCTCGGCGGCGGCGACCGTCTCCCACGCGCGCCGCATCGGTGCCACCAGGGCGCCGTAGCCGAGCACGGCACCGAGCATCGGCACGCCCACCTCGGCAGCCGAGAGCCGCACTTCCGGCGTCCCGAGCCAGCCCGGCACGGCCAACGCCGGCGCTTGTTGCGAGACCCAGACTTCGCGAATTGGTTCGGCGACCGTGGCATCCCAGGCGCCGACCCGCTCGAGCAGCTGCAGGCTGCCAAGCGACAAGGCCAAGGTGCGCGCATCGGCCGACACATCGTGGTCGGCCGGCCGCGCGTCAAACAGACTGACCTGCGCAAAAGGCAAGGCACGCGCGGCGAGCAGGGCCAGCGCCAGCCCGACCGGACCGGCACCGATGACAGCGATCGACAGGGGCTTCATGGGGTGGGGCCATCGTAGCCGCCCTTGGGGCCGCGCGAGCGATCGACTAGAATCCGCCGCCTTGCGCGCGCCCGGTGCCCCGGGTGCCGACGCCGGGTTTCCCTGCCTTGGTTTCCAGGGCCAAAGCCGCAGTTGCTGCGGCTCATCTTCACCAGGATCGACGACGTGTTCATCTCCCAAGCCA
>JANOPR010000736.1:0-1609 GCA_031421955.1 Burkholderiales bacterium | reverse complement strand
CAAGTCAGTTGACGAAGCGCGCTGACGCGCGCGGCCAGGAAGCCTGCGCTTCTCGGCGGCGCACACGGCGCTGTGCCCGCCCCCCACCCGTCGCCTTGCCGGCAACAGGGTCGGTGTGCGATGCCACGCACGCCACCACCGGTTCTGCAACGGGGCGCCCGGGCCGGGCCCAGCGCAATGGATCACTGAGATGGGAGGCAGGGTCATGAGCTGGAACGTGCGCATCGGCGTCAACCCGTTGTCGTGGATGAATGACGATTTACCGTCGCTCGGCGGCGAGACGCCGCTGGAGGTGGCGCTGGCCGAGGGCCGTGAAATCGGCTACGAGGGTTTTGAGCTGGGCAACAAGTTCCCCAAGGACGGGCCGGGCCTGAAGGCCAAGCTCGACGAGTTCGGCCTGGCCTGCGTCTCGGGCTGGTACTCGGGCGAACTGGCCCAGGGTGAGGTCGCGGCCGAGATCGAGCGCTGCCACGCGCACATGGACAAACTGCGCTGCAACGCCGTCAAGGTCGTCGTCTACGGCGAGGTTGCGGGCTCGGTGCAGGGGCAGATCGACACGCCGGTATCGCAACGCCCGCAGTTCAGGAGCGAGGCCGCATGGAAGGCCTATGCCGAGCGTTTGAACGCCTTCGGCGCACACCTGAAATCGCGTTATGGCCTCACGCTGGCCTACCACCACCACATGGGTGCCTATGTCGAGTCGCCGTCTGATGTTGACCGCCTGATGTCGCTTACCGACCCGGACAAGGTCGGCTTGTTGTTCGACACCGGGCACGCCTACTTCGGCGGCGCCGTCGACCCGGTGGCGCTGTTGAACCGCCACGCCAAGCGGGTGGTTCATGTGCACTGCAAGGACGTGCGCCCGGCCCTGATCGCCAAGGCACGCAACGACGGTTGGAGCTTCCTGAGCGGCGTGCTGGCCGGCACCTTCACTGTGCCCGGCGACGGCGTGATCGACTACGACGCCGTGCTGGGTGCGCTGCATGGCGCGGGCTACCAGGGCTGGTTGGTGGTCGAGGCCGAGCAGGACCCGGCGGTGGCGCCGAGCTATGCCTATGCCAAGAAGGGCTACCAGACGCTGCGCCGCATTGTCGACAAACTGAGCGCACAGGCATGACGAGCAAGCTGCTGGCCAAGGCGCGGCGCGAGGGCCGCGAGATCGTCAACGTGACGCCGCAAAGTGCGGGCTGGACGCATGTGGGATTCCGCGCGCTGCGGCTGGCCGCGGGCGACATCGAGCGCATCGCCACGGGCACGCGCGAGCTCTGCCTGGTGGTGTTGGCCGGCAGTGTCGACGTGCGCGTGGGCGGCCGGACCTTCGAGGAGCTCGGCACCCGCGACAGCGTGTTCGACGACGCATCACCGGCCGCGCTGTATGTGCCGCCGCAGCATGAGGTGACGATCGAGGCCGATGCCGCCGCCGAAATCGCGCTGTGCACGGCCCCCTGCGACGACCAGCCGCGCCAGGTCAAGCTGCTCGACCCGGCCGCAATGCGCCGCAGCACCCGCGGCCAGGGCAGCAACACGCGCCATATCTGCGACATCCTGCCGCACGACGACCCGACGGCAGCGCACCTGCTGGTGGTCGAGGTGCGCACGCCGGCCGGGC
>JANOPR010000735.1:0-6390 GCA_031421955.1 Burkholderiales bacterium | reverse complement strand
CGAAGCTGCGCAGGCCACCATAGTCAACCTGCACGTTGACGCGCACAGTCTGCTGCTCGCGGCGCGCATTCTTCTCGACTTCGTTGCCGATCAGCGCACCACCTACCGCGCCAGCCACCGTGCCGACGTTCTTGCCCGAGTTGCTGTCCGCGAACTGCCGGCCGACCACGGCGCCGATCACCCCGCCAACCACCGCTCCAGCGCCATGCGGCTGATCGCTGGCGCCGCTCACGGCCTCGATGCTGCGCACCACGCCGTACGACACCGCAGCGGCTGGGGCGGTACGCGACGGGCTGTACACGGGGGCATTGGTCGCCTGCGGGCGGCTGGCACAAGCCGACAACAGCGCCAGCGCCAATGCCGGAACAGCGATGCGGATCATTCGTTGCATTCAAGTCTCCTGGATGAGCGGCCGGTCACCGCGATACCAATCCAACGCATGGTGCAGCGGATCGGTTGATCGCAGACCTGGGTTTACTTGCGTTTACATGGAGGTGCGGCGCCAGGGCCTATCCGCCCGAAACACGCCGCCTGCCAAAGTGGATACAGCGCGCGCGGCACAATCGACACCTGTTTTCCACCGCCCTGCCCGCCATGACTGCCACCGTCATCACCCGCACCGACCTCGTCGACAGCGTTGCCGCCGCGCTTCAATACATCAGTTACTACCACCCCGCGGACTACATCGCGCACCTGGCCCGAGCCTACGAGCGCGAGCAAAGCCCCGCGGCCAAGGACGCGATCGCGCAGATCCTCACCAACTCGCGCATGGCCGCCGAAGGCCACCGCCCGATGTGTCAGGACACCGGCATCGTCAATGTGTTCCTCGACGTCGGCATGGACCTGCGCTGGGAGGGCTTCGGCAACGGCTCCATCGAGGACGCCGTCAATGAGGGGGTGCGCCGCGCCTACATGGACCCCGACAACAAGTTGCGCGCGTCGGTGGTCGAGGATCCGCTGTTCTCACGCAGAAATACCAAGGACAACACACCGGCCGTCGTGAGCATGAGGGTCGTGCCCGGCAACACCCTGGGCATCGGCGTCGCGGCCAAGGGCGGCGGCTCGGAGATGAAGAGCAACTTCGCCATGCTCAAAGCCAGCGACTCGCTGGTCGAATGGGTCCTGAAGACCGTGCCAACCATGGGTGCCGGCTGGTGCCCACCCGGCATGCTGGGCATCGGCGTCGGCGGCACGGCCGAGAAAGCGATGGCCATGGCCAAGGAGTCGCTGATGGAGGACATCGACATGCATGAACTGCTGCAGCGCGGTCCGAAGACTGAGCTGGAGAAGCTGCGCGTCGAGCTCTATGAAAAGGTCAACGCCCTGGGCATCGGCGCGCAGGGCCTGGGTGGCCTGACCACCGTGCTCGACGTCAAGATCCAGACCTTCCCGACGCATGCCGTTGGCAAGGCGGTCGCGATGATCCCCAACTGCGCCGCCACGCGCCACGCCCATGTCGTGCTCGACGGCTCCGGCCCGGCCTACCTCACGCCGCCGAGCCTGGATCTCTGGCCAGCCGTGCATTGGCAACCTGACTACAAGAAGAGCAAGGCGGTCAATCTCGTCACGCTGACCAAGGCCGAGGTTGCCAGCTGGAAGCCGGGCGACACGTTGCTGCTGTCGGGCAAGATGCTCACCGGTCGCGACGCCGCGCACAAGCGCATCCAGGACCTGCTGGCCAAGGGCGAGAAGTTGCCGGTCGACTTCACCGGCCGCGTCATCTACTACGTCGGCCCGGTCGATCCGGTGCGCGACGAAATTGTCGGCCCCGCCGGCCCGACCACCGCCACCCGCATGGACAAGTTCACCGAGATGATGCTTAGCGAAACCGGCCTGATTTCGATGATCGGCAAGGCCGAGCGCGGGCCGACGGCCATCGAAGCGATCAAGAAGCACAAGAGCGCCTACCTGATGGCGGTAGGCGGCGCGGCCTACCTGGTGTCCAAGGCGATCACGTCGGCCAAGGTGGTGGGCTTTGCCGACCTCGGGATGGAAGCGATCTACGAATTCGACGTCAAAGACATGCCGGTCACCGTGGCCGTGAGTTCCGACGGCACCAGCGTGCACACCACCGGCCCGAAGGAATGGTCGGCCAAGATCGGCAAGATCCCGGTCGTCGTCGCCTGACGAGTCAAGTTCCCACCATGTCCACCCATATCCTCCAATCCCTCCCCGTCGGCGAACGCGTCGGCATTGCCTTCTCCGGCGGCCTCGACACCAGCGCCGCCGTGCACTGGATGCGCGCCAAGGGCGCCGTTCCCTGCGCGTACACGGCAAATCTTGGCCAACCCGACGAAAGCGACTACGGCGAGATCCCGCGCAAGGCCAAGGCGTATGGCGCCGACATCGCGCGCCTGATCGATTGCCGCGCGCAACTGGTGGCCGAAGGCATCGCCGCGATCCAATGCGGCGCCTTTCACATCAGCACCGGAGGCGCCACCTACTTCAACACCACGCCGCTGGGCCGCGCCGTCACCGGCACCGCGCTGGTGGTGGCGATGCGCGAGGACGGCGTCGACATCTGGGGTGACGGCAGCACCTACAAGGGCAACGACATCGAGCGCTTCTACCGCTACGGCCTGCTTGCGAATCCGGCCCTGCGCATCTACAAGCCCTGGCTCGACCAGCGCTTCATCGACGAACTCGGCGGGCGCACCGAGATGAGCGAGTACCTTGTCGCGCAGGGCTTTGACTACAAGATGAGCACTGAGAAGGCGTATTCGACCGACTCGAACATGCTCGGCGCCACGCACGAGGCCAAGCACCTCGAATTCCTGAACAGCGGCATGCACATCGTCACGCCGATCATGGGCGTAGCCTTCTGGCGCGATGAGGTGGCAGTCAAGGCCGAGACGGTCACGGTGCGCTTCGAGCAAGGCCAGCCGGTGGCCCTGAACGGCCGCAGCTTCGGCGACGCGGTGGCGCTGTTCGAGGAGGCGAATCGCATCGGCGGGCGTCACGGCCTGGGCATGTGCGACCAGATCGAGAACCGCATCATCGAAGCCAAGAGCCGCGGCATCTACGAAGCGCCCGGCATGGCCCTGCTGCACATTGCCTACGAACGCCTCGTGACGGGCATCCACAACGAAGACACGATCGAGCAGTACCGCAGCCACGGGCGGCGCCTGGGTCGTCTGCTCTACCACGGGCGCTGGTTCGACCCGCAGGCCTTGATGCTGCGCGAGACCGCGCAGCGCTGGGTCGCGCGTGCCGTCACGGGCGAAGTCACGCTCGAGCTTCGTCGCGGCAACGACTACTCGATCATGGACACCACCAGCCCGAACCTGACCTACCACCCCGAGCGCCTGACGATGGAAAAGGGCGAAGGCGCGTTCACCCCCGCCGACCGTATCGGCCAGTTGACGATGCGCGATCTGGACATCGCCGACACGCGCCACAAGCTCGGGGTCTACGCGAAGGTCGGCCTGCTCGACAGCGGCGCCGACGGCGCAATGACGCTGATCGGCGGACCGCGCGACTAAGGTCGGCTCACAGCGGGCGCCTGCGCCTGATACACCACTCGCTGCGGGAACGGGATGCGCACGCCGAGTTCGTTGATCCGGCGCAGCAGCGCCAGGTTGACGTCGCTGCAGACGTTGCGCTGGCCGTTTTCGGGGTCGTCGATCCAGAAGTTGATCTTCAGGTCCAGGCCATCGGACCCGAATCCCGCCAACTGCGCTGCGGGCGCGGGTTCGGCCAGCACGCGCGGCGCGCCAGCCACGGCCGCGGCCAGCTGCGGCAGCAGCGTGTCGAGGTCGCTGCCGTAGGCGACTTGCAGCGTCGTGCCGAGCATCACGATGGGATCGGCAAGCGAGGCGTTCTCGATCCGCTGCGTGATCAGCATCTCGTTGGGCACGATCGACTCGCGGCCATCGAGCGCACGGATCACGGTGTAGCGCGTCTTGATATCGGTGACGCGCCCCTCGAAGCCATCGACCTTGACCATGTCGCCGATGCGCAGCGAACGCTCGGCCAGGATCACGAAGCCGCTGACGTAGTTGGCGGCCAGCTTCTGCAGCCCGAAACCCAGTCCGATACCGATCGCGCCGCCGAAGACGCCGAGCACGCCCAGCGGGATGCCCGCCGCCGTCAGCGCCAGCAGCAGGCCCACCAGCAGCAGTGTGGCGCGCGTGGCGTTGGCCGCGATCTTGCGCAACGACAAGTCATCGGTGGCGCCGGCCAACAGCCGCGCCTCGAGTGCAGCCGAGACCCAGAGCATGATCACCAGCACCGCCACCGCCGAGATCGCCGCTTCCAGAAGGCTGCGCAGCGAAACCTCGGCGCCGCCGAGCGTCCACTGGATCGTGTCCATTTCGCGCAGCATCAACGGCAACAGGCCGGTGAGCCACAGCACCAGCACGCCCCAGACGATCCAGCTCAAGCTGCGCTCGACCACGCGCACGGCCTGCGACGACGCAAAGGCCACGCGCAGCACGCGCACGGTGACGCGGATCACGACCAGCGAAGCCAGGATCGGCAGCGCCACGTGCAGCAGCGCGATCGGCATCGAGGCCGCCAGGCCCCAGCGCGCCAACCACGCGAACAGCAGCGCTGCCACCGGGAACAGCACGCCGTCGACGACCCGCGTGCCGAACCAGATGCTGGCCGGGCGTGGCGGCAAGTCACGGCCCCCTTGCGCCAGGCGCACCGCGAGCCAGGCCCCGCCGAAGCAGGCGGCCACGACGGCCAACTCGATCAGGGCACTCGGCTGCGCGAGTGCGGCCAACCAGGCGCCGAAGTCTTCGGCCGGAGCCGCCATCACGCCACGCCGGCCAGCACGCGCAGGTGCGCCGCGACGCTGCGCGCCAGCGCACCCAGGTTGTAGCCGCCTTCCAGGCACGACACGATGCGGCCCTGGGCGTGGCGCTCGGCCACCTCGACCAGGCGCCGCGTGATCCAGGCGTAGTCGGCCTCGACCAGCCCGAGCTGGCCGAGCTCGTCTTCGCGGTGGGCGTCGAAGCCGGCCGAGATGAACAACATCTGCGGCTTGAATTCTTCGAGCCGGGGCAGCCACATGGCATCGACTGCCGCGCGCACCACGTCGCCGCGCGAGTACGGCGCGATCGGCACGTTGACCATGTTGGTGCCCATCGGTACGCCGCCGCTGTAGGGGTACAGCGGATGCTGGAAGATGCTGGCCATCAGGATGCGCTCGTCGCCGGCGATGATGTCCTCGGTGCCGTTGCCGTGGTGCACGTCGAAGTCGATGATCGCCACGCGCTCCAGCCCCCGATCCTCCAACGCATGGCGCGCCGCCACCACAACGCTGTTGAAGAAGCAAAAACCCATCGCCCGGTCGCGGGTGGCATGGTGGCCGGGCGGGCGCACGGCGCAAAAGGCATTGACGACGCTGCCGTCGATCACGGCGTCGGTGGCCGCCACCGCGGCACCGGCGGCGCGCATCACGGCACGCCAGGTGCCCGGGCCCGCGCTGGTGTCGGGGTCCAGCGCCAGGTGCTCACCGCTCTTATCCAGCGGCTCGACCTGCGCCTGCAGTTCATTGACAAACCCCGAGCTGTGCGCGCGCTCGATCTGCGCCAGCGTGGCCAGCGGCGGGCTGCGCCGATCCAGGTGGTCGGCCAGTCCGGTGGCAATCAGGTGGTCGTCGATGGCGTCCAGGCGCTGGCCGCACTCCGGATGGCCGCGGCCCATCTCATGTTCACGGCAATCGGCGTGGCTGTAGTAGGCGGTGGTCATGGCTGACAAACAATTCGGTTAAGGTGCCGCGCATGCTTGAAACCAACAACGCGCTGACGCTGCAACTGGCGCGGCTCACGGACCAGATTAGCACGGTCATCGTCGGCAAACGGCCGCAGATCGAGGACTGCATTGCCTGCCTGCTGGCCGGCGGCCACCTGCTGATCCAGGACGTGCCCGGGGTGGGCAAGACCACGCTCGCGCATGCACTGTCGGTCTCGCTGGGCCTGGACTTTCGCCGCGTCCAGTTCACCGCCGACATGATGCCCAGCGACCTGGTCGGTGTCAGCGTCTACGAGCGCAGCAAGGAGCAGTTTGTATTTCACGCCGGGCCGGTGTTCGCTCAGGTCTTGCTGGCCGACGAGATCAACCGCGCCGGGCCCAAGACCCAGAGCGCTCTGCTCGAAGCGATGGAAGAACACCAGGTGACGGTCGAAAACGAAACGCGGCCGTTGCCCGAGCCCTTCTTCGTCATCGCCACCCAGAACCCGACCGACCAGCTCGGCACCTACCCGCTGCCCGAGAGCCAGCTCGACCGCTTCCTGATGTGCATCACCCTGGGCTACCCCGACCGCGCCAGCGAGCGGGCCTTGCTGGCCGGCGAAGACCGCCGCCATCTGGTCGACCGCATGGGCGCGGTGATGAGCCCGGCCGAACTGGTGCTGGCGCAGGCCCAGGTGCAGAAGGTGCATG
>JANOPR010000734.1:0-8997 GCA_031421955.1 Burkholderiales bacterium | reverse complement strand
CGCTTCACCAGTGCCACGATCCACGAAGCGATGGGTCGGGTCGGCCTGTTCAAGCCGTACCTGCGGCCGATCTACCCCCACGCGCAGGCCTGCGGCACGGCCATCACCGTGCTGCTGCAGCCCGGCGACAACTGGATGATGCATGTGGCTGCCGAGCAATTGCAGAGCGGCGACATCGTCGTCGCAGCCTGCACCACCGAGAACGACGACGGTTTCTTCGGCGACCTGTTGGCAACCAGCTTTCGCGCCCGCGGCGCCGTTGGCCTGGTCATCGACGGCGGTTGCCGCGACGTGAAGGACCTCACCGAGATGAACTTCCCGGTCTGGAGCCGCGCGATCCACGGCAAGGGCACGGTCAAGGCCACGCTGGGCTCCGTGAACGTCCCTGTCGTGTGCGCCGGCGCGCTGGTGAACCCCGGTGACGTCGTCATTGCCGACATCGACGGCGTCGTCGTCGTGCCCGCGGCGATGGCGCAGCAGGTGGCCGATGCCGCCGAGAAGCGCGAGTCGCTGGAAGGCGAAAAGCGCGCCAAGCTGGCTGCCGGCGTGCTCGGGCTGGACATGTACAACATGCGCGGCCCGCTCGAGAAGGCCGGCCTGCGCTATATCGACTGACATGACCCACCCCCGTAGCGCCTTCGGCGCTACCCCTCAAGGGGGCGCCGCCAGCGGACCGGCGTAGCCGGATACGCGGCGGCAGCTTGGCGGCGACGAGGTCGCGTATCAAAGGCGGCGCTACGCCACGAACGGCGACTGAAATGAATATCGCGTTGATCGGATATGGCGAAGTCGGCCGCATCCTGGCCGAGGATCTGCGCGCACAGGGTGTCGCTGTCAGCGCCTTCGACCTGAAGCTGGGCGGCCCCCAGGCAGGCGCCCTGGTCGATCATGCGGCCGCGCATGGCGTGGGACTGGCGTCGTCGCATGCCGCGCTGGCCACCCAGGCCGACTTGATCGTGTCGGCCGTCACTGCCAGCCAGACGGTGGCGGTGGCCCAGGCCTGCGCGCCCGGTGTGCGGCGTGGCGCCTGGTTCCTCGACTTCAATTCGGCCTCGCCCGGCGCCAAGCAACGCGCGGCGGCGCTGATCGACGGGGCCGGCGGGCAGTACGTCGAGGGTGCGGTGATGACGTCGATTCCGCCTTACCGCATCAAGGTGCCGCTGTTGCTCGGCGGCCCGCACGCGGCCGATCTGGCGCCGCTGCTGGCCAGGCTCGGTTTCGATGCCAAGGTGGCCAGCGACAAGCTCGGCGTGGCCTCGGCGACCAAGATGTGCCGCAGCGTGATGATCAAGGGCCTGGAGGCGATGGTCATCGAAAGCTTCACCACGGCGCGCGCCTATGGTGTCGAAGACGCCGTCATTGCCTCGTTGCAGGAGACCTTCCCGGGCATCGACTGGGAAAAGCAGGGCGCCTACTTCTTCCAGCGCGCCATCGAGCATGGCCGCCGGCGCAGCGAGGAGGTTCGCGAAGTCGCCCAGACCGTTCGCGAGGCCGGCCTCGAGCCCTGGTCGGCCGCCGGTACCGCCGAGCGCCAGGCCTGGGTCGCCGACCTGGCCGACGCCCGCGCCTTCGGTGAGCGCGGCACGCCGGGCTTTGCCCGCAGCGCCGACTGGCGCGTCGAGGCCGATCGCATCCTGCAGCAGGTGAAGAAATGACGGCTTTCGAGAAGACCCCCGGCTGGCTCGATTGGTACGCGGGCCCGTCCCGGCCGCGCTTCAAGGTGCCTGCGGGCAGCGTCGATGCGCATTGCCATGTGTTTGGCCCCGGTGCCGAATTTCCCTACGCGCCCGAGCGCAAGTACACGCCCTGCGATGCGTCCAAGGCCCAGCTCTACGCGCTGCGCGAGCACCTGGGCTTTGCGCGCAACGTGGTGGTGCAGGCGACCTGCCACGGCGCCGACAACCGCGCCATGGTCGATGCGCTGGTCCACAGCGGCGGCAAGGCGCGTGGCGTGGCGACAGTCAAGCGCTCGGTCAGCGACGGCGAACTGCAGTCGATGCACGAGGCGGGCGTGCGCGGCGTGCGCTTCAACTTCGTCAAGCGCCTGGTGGACTTCACGCCCAAGGACGAGCTGCTGGAGATCGCATCGCGCATCGCCCCGATGGGCTGGCATGTGGTGATCTACTTCGAGGCCGTAGACCTGCCCGAGCTGTGGAGTTTCTTCACCGCGCTGCCCACAACCATCGTCGTCGACCACATGGGCCGCCCCGACGTGAGCCTGCCGGTGGACGGCCCGCAGTTCGAGTTGTTCCTGAAGTTCATGCGCGAGTACCCGAACGTGTGGAGCAAGGTGAGCTGTCCCGAACGACTGTCCGTCACCGGCCCCAAGGCGCTGCATGGCGAGCAGGCCGCCTACCGCGACGTGCTGCCCTTCGCCCGCCGCGTCGTCGAAGAATTCCCCGACCGCGTGCTCTGGGGCACCGACTGGCCGCACCCGAACCTGAAGGACCACATGCCCGACGACGGCCTGCTGGTGGATTTCATCCCGCACATCGCGGTGACGCCCGAATTGCAGAAGAAGCTGCTCGTCACCAACCCGATGCGCCTGTACTGGCCCGAAGAAGGACGCTGAATGGCTCTGAACAAACCCTACCTCGACGTGCCCGGCACGACCATCTTCGATGCGGAACAGTCGCGCAAGGGCTACCACTTGAACCAGTTCTGCATGAGCCTGATGAAGGCCGAGAACCGTGCGCGCTTCAAGGCCGGCGAGCGCGCCTACCTCGACGAATGGCCGATGACTGAGGAGCAGAAGCAGGCCGTGCTCGCGCGCGACCTGAACCGCTGCATCGCCGCGGGCGGCAACATCTACTTCCTGGCCAAGATCGGCGCCACCGACGGCAGGAGCTTCCAGCAGATGGCCGGTTCCATGACCGGCATGACCGAAGAGGAGTACCGCAACATGATGATTTCCGGCGGCCGCTCGGTCGAAGGCAACCGCGTGGTCGGCGAAGACGGCGACGCGCAGGCGCAGCACCAACCGCAAGGCACGGCCGGTCGGAAAGTGAGCCCGTGATGGCCAGGATCACCGCCTCCGTCTACACCTCGCATGTGCCGGCCATCGGCGCGGCGCTCGACCTCGGCAAGAGCGACGAACCGTACTGGCAGCCGGTCTTCAAGGGCTACGACTTCTCCAAGCAGTGGCTGCGCGAGAACAAGCCCGATGTCATCTTCCTGGTCTTCAATGACCATGCCACGGCCTTCAGCCTCGAGATGATCCCGACCTTCGCGATCGGCACCGCGGGTGAGTACCAGCCGGCCGACGAGGGCTACGGCGCGCGCCCGGTACCCAAGGTGATCGGGCATCCGGAACTGGCCGCGCACATTGCGCAGAGCGTGATCCAGGACGACTTCGACCTCACGATCGTCAACAAGATGGACGTCGACCATGGCCTGACCGTGCCGTTGTCGCTGATGTGCGGCCAACCCGAGGCCTGGCCCTGCCCCGTGATCCCGTTCGCGGTCAACGTGGTCCAGTACCCGGTGCCGAGCGGGCGCCGTTGCTTCCAGCTCGGGCGCGCGATCCGCAAGGCGATCGAGTCCTACGATGAACCGCTGAAGGTCCAGATTTGGGGCACTGGCGGCATGAGCCATCAGCTGCAGGGCCCGCGGGCCGGGCTGATCAACTCCGCATGGGACAACCGTTTTCTCGACCGCCTGATCGCCGAGCCCGCGGCGCTCGCCGAGCTGCCCCATATCGACTATGTGCGCGAGGCCGGCAGCGAGGGCATCGAGCTGGTGATGTGGCTGATTGCGCGCGGCGCGATGAGCGAAGAAAAGCCGCCGCGCCTTCGCCACCGTTTCTATCACGTCCCCGCGAGCAATACCGCCGTCGGACATCTGATCCTGGAGAACACATGAGCATCAAAGTCGCCCTGGCCGGCGCTGGCGCCTTCGGCATCAAGCACCTCGACGGCATCAAGAATATCGACGGCGTCGAAGTCGTCTCGCTGGTCAGCCGTGAGCTGGACAAGACCCGGGCCGTCGCCGGCAAGTACGGCATCGGGCATGTCACGACCGACCTGGCCGACAGCCTGGCGCTGAGTGAGGTCGACGCCGTCATCCTGTGCACGCCTACGCAGATGCACGCGGCGCAATCGATCGCCTGCCTGCAGGCCGGCAAGCATGTGCAATGCGAAATCCCGTTGGCCGACAGCCTGGCCGGCGCGCAGGCCGTGGTCGCGCTGCAGGGTCAGACCGGCCTGGTGGCGATGGCCGGCCACACGCGGCGCTTCAATCCCAGCCACCAGTGGGTGCAAAACAAGGTCGCGGCCGGCGAGTTCAACATCCAGCAGATGGATGTGCAGACGTATTTCTTCCGCCGCACGAACATGAACGCACTGGGCCAGGCGCGCAGCTGGACCGACCACCTGCTCTGGCACCACGCCGCGCACACCGTCGACCTGTTCGCGTACCAGGCCGGCGCGCCGATCGTCCAGGCCAACGCCATCCAGGGCCCGATCCACCCGCGTCTGGGCATCGCGATGGACATGAGCCTGCAGTTGAAGGCCGCCAACGGCGCGATCTGCACCTTGAGCCTGTCGTTCAACAACGACGGCCCCCTGGGCACCTTCTTCCGCTACATCGGCGACAGCGCAACCTACATCGCGCGCTACGACGACCTCTACAACGGCAAGGAAGAGAAGATCGACGTCAGCCAGGTCGCGGTGTCGATGAACGGTATCGAGTTGCAGGACCGCGAGTTCTTCGCCGCCATCAGGGAGGGCCGGGAGCCGAATTCGAGCGTGGCCCAGGTGCTGCCCTGCTACCAGGTGCTGCACCAGCTCGAGCAGCAACTTGCCAACCAGGGATGAGCATGCAGCAGCGTCGCCAGTTCATCGGTCAGGCGCTGGCGTTCGGCGCGCTGGGCGGGGCCGGGCTGCTGCCTGTGTTGGCGCAGGGCCGCTACCCGGCCAGGCCGATCACGCTGATCGTGCCGTTCGCCCCCGGCGGCATTGCCGACATCGTCGCGCGCAGCGTGTCGCAGGCCATGGGCGAGTCGCTCGGGCAGAGCTTCGTCGTCGACAACCGGCCCAGCGCCGGCAGCATCGTGGCCGGCCAGGCCGTGGCCAAGGCCGCGCCCGACGGCTACACGCTGATGCTGATGAGCAATCCCACTGCGGTCAGCACGGGGCTGTTCAAGAAGTTGCCTTTCGACGTGACCAAGGACTTCGCGCCGATCAGCACCCTGGGTTTCTTCGAGCTGGTGGTGTGCGTGGCGCGCGAGTCGCGCTTCAAGACCTTGCGCGACTTCGTGGCCCATGCCAAGGCCAGCCCCGGCAAGCTGACCATCGGCACCATCGCCGTGGGCTCGACGCAGCACCTGTCGGCCGAGCTGTTCAAGTCGATGGCCGGCATCGACGCGTTGAGCGTCCCCTACAAGGGCTCGCCCGCGGTGCTCACGGCTTTGCGCGCGGGCGAGATCGACCTCGCGTTCGAGATCCTCGGGCCAACCCTGGGTCAGATCGCCAGCGGCGACGTGCGCGCGCTGGCCGTCACGGGCGAGGCCCGCAACCCCGCGCTGCCCGAGGTGCCGACCGTCATCGAAGGCGGCGTGGCCCGCTACGACGTGCAATCGTGGAACGCCCTGGCCGCACCGGCCGGCACGCCGCAGGACGTGATCGACCGGCTCGGCCGCGCGGCGCAGGAAGCGATCGCCTTGCCTGCGGTGGCCACGCGCCTGCGCCAGCTCGGCGTGCGCCCGCCGGCCAGCACGCCGGCCCAGTTGCAGTCTCTGCTGGCCAGCGAAATCAAGCGCTGGCGCGACGTCATCGCCGCGGCGAAGATCGAGCCGGCCTGAAGCCGGTTGCGGCTGCTGGCGGCAACCGGCAGTGAAACGACCTTGAGCCAACGCAAGCCGAGTGCACGGTGCGGCTCTTGAAAGTTGGCGGGTCCGACCCTAAGTTGTAGGTTGCAGAGGGAGCAATGCCATTCTGGCGCGCGCCCTTCAACCCAAGGAGGTCATGACCATGTACCGCAGCTTGTTTCCCCGCGACCTGTTCGCGGAAGTGGACCGCCTGCAGCGCGAGTTGCAGCAGTCGTATGACACCGTATCGCCGAGCATCAGGGGCTTTGCGCGGGGCTATCCGGCGCTGAACGTCGGCACCACGCCTGCGTCGGTGGAGATCTACGCCTTCGCGCCCGGCATCGATCCGGCCAAGATCAATGTCAATCTCGAACGCGGTGTGCTGACGATCGAAGGCGAGCGCGCTGCCACCGTCGGCGCAGCCAGCGAGAAGGCCACCGCGCATATCAACGAGCGCTTCGAGGGGCGGTTCCGCCGCGTGGTCAGCCTGCCCGACGACGTCGACCCCGGCGCCGTCGATGCCAAGTACCGCGATGGCGTATTGCATGTCAGCGTACGGCGCCGCGAATTGGCCCAGCCGCGACGCATCGAAGTTCAATGAACATCAGGAGCCAAGCCATGACCAAGCAAGACCTGAGCCACCCGACCGACAGCGCGGCGGACGCGCGAGACGAGCCCGCCGTGTTGCCGCCGGTGGACGTGATCGAGGACGCGACTGGCATCACCCTGTACGCTGACCTGCCGGGTGTTCCCAAAGAGCGCCTCAACGTGCGTGTCGAGGGCGAGACCCTGCTGATCGACGCTGAAATTGTGCTGCCCGTTCCAGAGGGGATGGCGGCCAGCCACGCCGAGGTCCAGCGCACCCGCTACCGCCGCGCTTTCACGCTGAGCCGCGAGCTCGACCCCGACAAGGTCGGCGCAGAATTCAGCCAGGGCGTGCTGCGCCTGCGCATTCCAAAGGCCGCGCACGCGCAACCGCGCCGCATTGCGGTGCAGGTGAGTTGAGTTCGCGGTCCGTCCAGGCGATGGTCGGGCGGCTCAGCGCCCGACCATCGCCAGCACGTTGGCCTTGAGGAAGCGCTCGACCAGCAGCATGAAGCCGATCGACGGGATCAGCAGCAGCAAGGCGGTGATCGAGGCGATCTGGTAGTTGCCGCCCATGCTGGCGTTGAACATCAGCAGCGGCAGCGTGATCACGTCGGGCACGCCGACGAAGAACGTGCCGGTGAACTCGTCGAGCGACTCGAGGAAGACGAAGATCGCGCTGGCAATCAGGCCCGGCGCGGCCAGCGGCAGGGTGATGCTGGCGAAACAGCGCCAGGGGCCCGCACCGAGGTTGCGCGCAGCCTGCTCGAGCGACTCGTCGACCGCAGCGAAGGCCGCGCTGGCGATCCACACCGCCAGCACCATGCCGTGCGAGGCGTGCACCAGCACCACGCCGAAGATCGTGCCGTTGAGGCCGACCTCGTAGAACATGCGCGCGATGTTGACGTAGATCGGCAGGTTCGGAATCGCCTGCGGCAGCAGGAACAGCAGCAGGACGCCCGCGCGCCAGGGCAGCTTCAGCCGCGCCAGGGCGTAGCCCGCCGGCACCGCGACCGCCAGGGAAAAGCCGACCGTGAGCAGCGCGATGGCCACGCTGTTGACCAGCGATTGCACGGCGTTGCCGCGCGGCTGGAAGACGCGGTACCAGAAGGTGAGACCGAACTCCTGCGGCAGTTTGCCGGGGAAGTACCAACGCTCGGCAAAGGCCCACAGCAGCAGGTTGGCCAGCGGGCCGAAGATGATGAAGGCCAGCAGCCCGATCATGGCGGCGCGTGCCAGGCCCTTGGCCCAGCGCCCGGCCCGGGCGCCCCCAGGCGGCGTGGCCGAGGCGCTGCGTCCGATCATGGCCGCTCCGCGCGGGCGACCGCGTGGCGCAGATAGACCCAGGCGCCCAGCGAGGCGAAGACCAGCGAGATCAGGCACAGCGCATTGGCCACGCCATAGTCGCCGTGGGTGCTGATGCGGTAGGCAACGTCGACCGTCATCATGGTCGGTGAATTCGGGTTGATCATCAGCGGCACCGAGAGCACCGAGAGCATCGTCACGAAGGACAGCACCAGCCCGACCAGCAGGGTGCCGCGCACCTGTGGCAAGACGATCTCGAGCAGCACGCGCCAGCGCGGCGCCCCAAGGTTGCGCGCGGCCTCGACATGCTGGCGCTCGAGAGAGGCCATCGCGCCGGCCAGCAGCAGCGTGACGAAGGGCGCCTGCTTCCAGACGAAGGCGATGACGATGCCACGCCAGTCCAGGAGACTCTGCGCGGCCATCGGGTCGATCAGGCCGCCGCCCACCAGCACATGATTGAGCATGCCGTTCTTGGCCAGGAAGGTGCGCATCACCTGGCCAGTGACGACGAACGGGATGAACAGCGGCCAGCGGTAGAGCCAGCGCAACAGGCTGACCGTGCGCGGGTTCTCGCCCAGCGTCAGGTACCCGGCAATGGCGATCGCCACGGCGGCGATCAGCGCGCAACTCAGCAGCACGATGAACACCGTGAATACCATGTCGGTCGAATACAGCTCGAACGACTTCTCGAAATGCGCCAGCGTGAAGCCGCCGTCCTTGGCCTGCAGCGACGAGACGACCGACAGCGCCAGCGGCACGATGAAGAAGATGCCGATGACCAGCAGCGCGGGGCTGATCAGCAGCAACCCCGCCCAGCGACGCATCATGTGCGCACTTCGTCGAGCCGGTCCACGCACGGCACGACGTGAGTATTTGCCAGGCAAACGCCGTGGATCCGGCTTTGCCGGTCCACTGGCGTGCCCCCTTGAGGGGGAGCGGCGAAGCCGCTGCGGGGGTGGTTCACTTCAAGACCACGCGCTCGTAGCCTTCGACGATGTCGGTGAAGTAATTGAACAGCGGGAACGGCCGCCCGTACTGCTGCAGCGCTTCGGGCTTGATGTCGGTGAACAGCTTGTCCCAGCTCTTGGCGTCGAGCTTGGCGCGCACATGCTGGGCGTCGATGCCGGGGTACCAGTTGAACTGCTTGACGATGCCCTCGGCCTGGATCTCCGGGCTGGCGGCGAACTCGACGAACTTGCGCGCGATCGCGGCGTTGGCGGCCTTGGCCGGCACGACGTAGTACATCGGCTGGCCCGGCAGACCCGGTTCGGGCAGGGAGAGCTTTAACTTCGGGCTCAGCT
>JANOPR010000733.1:0-9445 GCA_031421955.1 Burkholderiales bacterium | reverse complement strand
TCGCTCGCCATAGACGCTCATGCTCTTGGAAAACGAATTGGCGACGAAGAACGGCAGGCCGGCCGATGCCAGCAGGCGGATCGCAAAGGCGTCTTCCTCGATGCCCTGGCCATAGCCCTGGTAGGCAATGTCGAGGTAGGGTAGCAGTTCGCGCTCGCGCAGCACGGGCAGCAGTTGCTGCCATTGCGCGTGCGACAGGTCGACGCCGGTCGGGTTGTGGCAGCAGGCATGCAGCAGCACCACGCTGCGCGCCGGCAATGCGGCCAACGTGGCCTGCATGGCCTCGAACTTCAGGCCGCCCGCGGGCCTGGGAGGGGCCGCTTCACGGTCCCCGGCGTCGTAATACGGGTACGTGTGCACGGCCAGCCCTGCGCCCTCGAACATCGCACGGTGGTTGTCCCAGCTCGGGTCGCTGACCCAGACGCCGCTGCCCGGGAGCCAGCGCTTGATGAAGTCTGCGCCCACCCGCAGGCCGCCCGACGAGCCGATGGTCTGCAGCGTGGCGACGCGCCCGCTCGTGACGGCCTCGTGCGTGGCGCCGAACAACAGCGCCTGCACTGCACTGCGCATCGCCGGTGCGCCCTCGATCGGCAGGTAGGGCTTGGCGCCTGCCGCCGCAAGCATCTGCGCCTCGGCCTCGTGCACGCAATCGAGGACGGGGATGAGCCCCTCGTCGTCAAAGTAGATGCCGATCGACAGGTTGATCTTGTGCGGCCGGGGGTCGGCGTGGAAGGCCTCGTTGAGGCTGAGGATCGGGTCGCCGGCGTAGGGATCGAGGTGTTTGAACATGGCGTGGCGTGCAGTCGTTGGCCGGGTCGCTGCGCTCAGCGGATCGACAGCGCCGCTTCGATGTCGTGCGCGAGGTTCTCCGGCTCCTCATTGGGCGCGTAACGCCGGATCACCTGGCCGTCACGGCCGACCAGGAACTTGGTGAAATTCCACTTGACCGCCTCACTGCCAAGCATCCCCGGGGCCTGGCCCTTGAGCCATTGCCACAGCGGCTCGGCGTTGCCTCCATTGACGTCGACCTTGGCCATCATGGGGAAGCTGACGCCGTAGTTCATCTCGCAGAACGAGGCGATCTCGCTGTTCTGGCCCGGATCCTGGGCGCCAAACTGGTTGCTCGGAAAGCCGACCACGACCAGCCCGCGGGCTGCATACTTGCGCCAGAGCGCTTCGAGCCCCTTGAATTGCGGCGTGAAGCCGCAGGCGCTGGCCGTGTTGACGATCAGAAAGACCTTGCCGCGCTGGGCCGCAAAGTCGGCGCGCTGGCCATTGATCGAGGCTGAGGAAAAGTCGTAGAGCGACTGCTTGGGCATGGGGCTACTCCCGCAAGTGGGGGTTTGGGTCGTTGCCGGCGTCCTGCGCCGTCAGTGCCGCATCCTAGCTTCTGTCGCGAACGCAGCGGTTCTAGGGGCCCTGCCGCGTTGACGAGGCCCATCCGGGCAGGGAACATGCCGAAGTGACCAGGGCCAAACACTTATGACCGTGATATCGGCAGCCGCCGCGCCGCGGGTTGCGCTGCTCGGTTTTGGTGAATTCGAGCGCAGCGCGCTGGTGTCGTACCTGCGCCTCTCGGGTTCGCGCGTGCCCGCCTACGAAGAGGCGAAGTCGCTGGCCGATGCGGATTTCGTGATCGCCGATGTCGACCATGCGGGCACGCTGGACGCCGTGCTGGGCGCCGACCGCGTCGCCGACACGGTCTTCGTCGG
This sequence comes from Burkholderiales bacterium, assembly GCA_031421955.1. Taxonomy (GTDB): domain Bacteria; phylum Pseudomonadota; class Gammaproteobacteria; order Burkholderiales; family Burkholderiaceae_C; genus CADEEN01. The sequence goes on along the minus strand of JANOPR010000733.1, from coordinate 7,733 downwards.
TGCCTTGGCGCCCGAGGGCGCGCTGGCCTGGATGATGCGGCCGATCGATCCGTTGCAGGTGTTTCGCGAAATCGACTCCGCAGCGGCACTGCGCAAGTCGCAGGCACAGGCCCCGTCCGGCCCGGGCATGCATGCAGGCGCCCAAGAGGTGGTGACGATCAGCGCGGTCGCCAACGAACCGAACCCTGCGGCAGAGGCAACCGCGGTTGGAGCGCGCCCTTCGGCACGCCGCGCTGGCGACGTCAATGCACCCACCGCCGCCCTGCTGGTCGACGACAGCGAGATCGCGCTGCGCTTTCTCGAGCGCCAGTTGCAGGCCATGGGCTTGCGCACCGACACGGCCGGCGACAGCCAGCGTGCGCTCGAGCTGCTGTCGCGAGGCCACTACGACCTCGTCTTCCTCGATGTCGATCTTGGGCCGCACAGCGAAGTCGACGGATTGACGCTGTGTCAGCGGATCAAGCGCCTCCAGTCACAGGCACCGTCTGCCGCGACGCCGCTGGTCGTGATGGTCTCAGCCCACGCCAGCACGACCGACCGCGTGCGTGGCAGTTTCGCCGGCTGCGACGTCTACATGGCCAAGCCGCTGGACGAAGAGACCTTGCGGCGCAACCTGCGCGCGCTGGGAATGCGCTTGCCCGCAAGCCCCGACGGTGGCCACACGAGCAGCCGCCCCGGTGCACTCAATGCCTTGCCACTGCCACGCAATCCGTCGCACTAGGGCCTCGAGTCTTGACTCCGCCTGAGCTCAGGCGGAGTTGCGATGACGCACCGCGAGCAGCGCGGCGCCAACGATCGCCGCCCCGCCGAGCGCGAGCCGCATGTCCAGCGTGCCCGCACCCAGTGCCAGGGCCGATCCGCTGGCGAACACGACTTCGCAAAGCATGATTACGGCCGTCGCATTGGCCGGCAGCCGGGTCGCGCCGTACTGCAGGGCCAGGTTGCCGGCAAGAAAACACACCGCCAGAAGCAGCGCACCGACCGCCCAGTTGGCCGCAATGGGCGGCGGTGACGGGACCGTGCCACCCGGTGCGAGCAACAGCGCCAGCAGACCCGCCACCATGGCGCCGCCGACAAACATGGCCAGCGCCCGCGCACTGTCGGAGCGGGCCGCCTCGCGGCGCAGCATCACGTTGTTCAGCGCGAACGAAAACCCGCCCAGCACGCCCAGCGCTTCGGGCAGGGTGCGCGGCAGGGGCACGCCGCCGCCCGCCGGCCACAGGATCACGAGCGCGCCCGCCAGTGCCAGCGCAACGCGCAGCAGGGCGCTCCGGGTCAGCCTCTCCTGCAACAACAGCCGCGCCAGCAACACCGCCCACAGCGGCATCAGATAAAACAACAGCACGACGCGCACGACGTCGCCGATCGTCACCGCCCAGTTGAAGGCTGCGTTGGTGGTGCCCGATGCCAGCACCAGCAGCCAAAGTGCCGGGTGGGCGAACAGCTCGCGCCATGCCGCCGGACGGACCAGCGTGATCAGGACCACGGCCACGGCATAGATCAGCGTGGTCGCCCACAACGGGTGCAGCCCAACGGCGTCGAGCTGGCGAAACGGCCACCAGGAGACGCCCCAGACGAAGGCATTGAACACCAACGCCAGCGCCGGCAGCAGCGCGCCGCGCGGAACCAGGGCCGGACTCAATGTGTATCCGAGCGCGCGATGGCCAGCAGGCGTTCGACTTCGTCGCGATGGCGCACGGTGTTGTTGCGGTGCCAGCGGCGAATCAGCTCCATCGTGCCGGCCACGACCAGGCCGAACAGCGTGATCGCGCCAAACGCTGACACCCCGAACTTGGTCATTGCGGTGTAGAACGCGCCCAGCCCGAGGATGCAGGCCTGCTCGTTGAAGTTCTGCACTGCGATCGAGCGCCCCGCCCCCATCAGGTTGTGGCCGCGGTGCTGCAGCAGCGCGTTCATCGGCACCACCAGGAAGCCGCCAATCGCGCCGAGCAAGATCAGGAACGGTGCCGCGACCCAGACGTTGCTGATGAAGTTCATGCCGACGACGAGCACGCCCATGGCAATGCCCAGCGGGATCACGCTCGTCGCGCGGTCGAGCTTCATCGCCACCGAGGCCACGATGGCGCCGACCGCCGTGCCCACCGCCACCACGCCGACCAGGCTCGAGGCCTGGGTGGTGCCGTAGCCCAGTGCCGCGGCCGCCCAGGCCAGCACGATGTAGCGCAGGTTGCCCGAGACACCCCAGAACAAGGTGGTCGTGGACAGCGAGATCTGGCCCAGCTTGTCGGACCACAGGCGCGCATTGCACAGCGCGAAGTCGCGCACCAGCGCAATCGGCCCCTGCGTGATCGGCTGCAGCGGTGACTCGGTGCGCGGAATGCGCAGGTTGAACAAGGCCGCGATCACGTACAGCCCCACCAGGGACGCGATCGCGGCTTCGGGCCCGGTGTCGATGCCGGTCTCGATCAGAGGCAGGTCAAAACCCAGCAGCATTGATGCCGCCTTGTCGCCGACCAACTGGCCGCCGAGCAGTACGCCCAGGATGATCGAAGCGATCGTCAGGCCTTCGATCCAGCCATTGGCCTTGACCAGCTGCGACGGCGGCAACAACTCGGTGAGGATGCCGTACTTGGCCGGCGAGTAGGCTGCCGCGCCCAAACCGACCACCGCATACGCCGCCAGCGGATGCGTGCCGAACAACATCAGCAGGCAGCCGACGACCTTGATGGTGTTGGAGACGAACATGACCCTGCCCTTGGGCAGGGCGTCGGCAAAGGCGCCGACAAAGGGCGCGAGGATGACGTAGAAGAGCGCGAACATGGGCACCAACGCTGCGCGCTGCCACTCGGCTGAGCCCGAGGTGCGCAACAGTTCGATGGCGGCCACGAACAAGGCGTTGTCGGCCAGCGAGCTGAAGAACTGCGCCGACATGATCGTGTAAAAGCCTCGTTTCATGCGCGGCGCTGTGTCAACTCATCGTGGGATCCCAAAGGCGGGCGCCGCGTTATAGCACGCAGGGTTGAGGCCGCCCTCGCGCGGGCAGAATGCAGGCATGCCGCGACCGATAGAAGCCCTGATCCACGCCGACGCGCTCGCGCACAACCTGGCGCGCGCCCGCGCTGCGGCACCCGATGCGAAGGTCTGGGCCGTCGTCAAGGCCAACGCCTATGGCCACGGCATCGAGCGCGCGTTCGAAGGCCTGCGCGGCGCCGATGGCTTTGCGCTGCTCGATCTGGCCGAGGCCGAGCGTGTTCGCGCCTGCGGCTGGCGCGGACCGGTGCTGCTGCTCGAGGGTGCGTTCGAGCCACGCGACCTGGAGCTGTGCTCGCGCCTGAATCTGTGGCATGTCGTGCACTGCAGTGAGCAGATCGACTGGCTGGCGGCGCACAAGACTCATCAAGCACACCGCATCTTCCTGAAGATGAACAGCGGCATGAACCGGCTGGGCTTCACGCCCGCCGCCTACCGGGGCGCCTGGGCGCGCCTGAATGCGCTGCCGCAGGTCGATGAGATTTCCCTGATGACGCACTTCTCGGATGCCGATGCGCCGCTGGAGAGCTCGCGCGGCATTGCGCACCAGGTCGCCGCCTTCGAGGCCGTCACGGCCGACCTGCCAGGTGAGCGATCGCTGGCCAACAGCGCCGCCATCCTTCGCCAAGAGCTGCGCAGCGACTGGGTGCGTGCGGGCATCATGGGCTACGGCAGTGCTCCGGACTTTCCGGCGCACGATATCGCGCATTGGGACCTGCAGCCGACCATGACGCTGCGCTCGCGGCTGATCGCCACGCAGTCGCTGCAGGCCGGCGACACGGTCGGCTATGGCAGCCTCTTCACGGCCGAGGTGCCGCTGCACATCGGCATCGCCGCCTGTGGCTACGCCGACGGTTACCCGCGCCATTGCGTGACGGGTACACCGGTGCTGGTGAACGGCACGCGCACGCGCACCCTGGGGCGGGTCAGCATGGACATGCTCGCCGTCGACCTGTCGTCCACACCCGATGCCGGCATCGGAAGCGAAGTCACGCTGTGGGGCCGCGGGCCGGCTGGCTCTGTCCTGCCGATCGACGAGGTGGCCCACGCGGCGGGCACGATCGGCTACGAGCTGATGTGTGCGTTGGCGCCTCGGGTCCCCGTGCACGCGATTGGCACGTGATGCTGACGGTCAACCCTGACGAGGTCACACTGACGTCGATCCGTGCGCAAGGCGCAGGCGGTCAGAACGTGAACAAGGTGTCCAACGCAGTGCACCTGCGTTTCGACGTCCACGCCTCGTCCTTGCCCGAGGGCGTGAAAGAGCGGCTGCTGGCGCTGGCCGATTCACGCATCACGCTGGAAGGCGTGGTCGTGATCAAGGCGCAGGAACATCGCAGCCTGGAGATGAACCGGGCCGATGCGCTGGCGCGGCTCAATGCAATGGTCCAAGGCGTGGCCACGCCGCCGCGCAAGCGCAAGGCGACCAAGCCGACCTACGGCTCCAAGCAGCGCCGGCTCGAAGGCAAGGCGCAACGCGGGCAGATCAAGGCGGCACGCTCGGGCAAGCTCGGCGAGTGATCGCGGCCCCGGCCAGGCCCGCGACAATGCGTCCATGGCCAAGGAAGCGAAGACGATCTACACCTGCAGCGATTGCGGTGGCGCGAGCCCGAAGTGGCTAGGCAAGTGCCCGCACTGCGAGGCCTGGAATACGCTGCAGGAAAGCGTCGCCGAGTCGGCGGCGGCCACGCGGCATCGCTTTCAACCGCTGGCCAAGGCAGCGACGGTGGCCACGCTGGCCGAAATCGACGCCGCCGACGTCGCGCGCTCGCCCACCGGCCAGGAGGAACTCGATCGCGTGCTCGGCGGCGGCATCGTGCCCGGCGGCGTGGTGCTGATCGGCGGCGACCCGGGTATCGGCAAGAGCACGCTGCTGTTGCAGGCGGTCGACTCGCTGTCTGCGAACATGAAGGCGCTGTACGTGACGGGCGAAGAGAGCGGCGCGCAGGTCGCGCTGCGCTCGCGCCGTCTCGGACTCAACGGCTCGCGGGTGCGCGTCCTGGCCGAGATCCACCTCGAGAAGATCCTCACCGCGATCGAGACCGAGGCGCCTGACTTCTGCGTCATCGATTCGATCCAGACCCTGTACTCCGAGCAACTCACCTCCGCGCCGGGTTCGGTGGCCCAGGTGCGTGAATGCGCGGCGCAGCTCACGCGCACGGCCAAGGCGCGCGGCTGCGCGATGGTGCTTGTCGGCCATGTCACGAAGGATGGCACGCTCGCGGGCCCGCGCGTGCTCGAGCACATCGTCGACACGGTGCTCTATTTCGAGGGCGACACGCATTCGAGCTTTCGGCTGGTGCGTGCAATCAAGAACCGCTTCGGCGCCGTCAACGAGATCGGCGTTTTCGCCATGACCGAACGCGGCCTCAAGGGCGTGGCCAACCCGAGCGCGATCTTTCTCTCGACGCATGGCGAGCCGGTGCCCGGATCGTGCGTGCTGGTCACGCACGACGGCACGCGCCCTTTGCTGGTCGAGATCCAGGCCCTGGTCGACAGCGGCGGGCCGAGTCCGCGGCGCCTGTCGGTGGGCCTGGACCGCGACCGCCTGGCGATGCTGCTGGCCGTGTTGCACCGCCACGCCGGCGTGGCCTGCATGGACCAGGACGTGTTCGTCAACGCGGTGGGCGGCGTGCGCATCAGCGAGCCCGCGGCCGACCTCGCAGTGCTGCTGGCGATCCAGAGCAGCCTGCGCGGCAAGGCGCTGCCGCGCGGCTTCATCGCCTTTGGCGAGGTCGGCCTGGCCGGCGAGGTGCGGCCCGCGCCGCGTGGCCAGGAACGATTGAAGGAAGCCGCCAAGCTCGGCTTCTCGGTGGCCGTGGTGCCCCGAGCCAACGCGCCGAAGAAGCCCATCGAGGGCCTGGCGATTCACCCGGTCGAGCGCATCGAGCAGGCGATCGACCTGCTGCGCGGGCTGTAGCCGTGGGCGCGCCTCTGGGATGGACGCTCGCCGCGCTGGCTGTCGCCGCAGGCTACCTCGCCTATGGCTGGCCCGGCGTCGTGCTGGCGCTGTCGGTGACCGTGTTCTGGCTGCTGCTGCAGTTCAGCCGCGCACTGCGCGTGATGCGGCTGGCGGCAAAGGCTCCCGTGGGCCACGTGCCCAGCGCCGTGATGCTGCACACCAAGCTGCGCGAAGGGATGCGTCTGATGGAGGTCATCAAGCTCACGCGCAGCCTGGGTCGCAAGGTCCGCGACGGCCCGGAAACCTTCGCCTGGCGCGACGACTCGGGCGCCGAACTCGAGATCGAGTTCGTCAATGGCCAGTGCCGCGGTTGGCGCCTGGCACGGCACGAAAGCCCATGAAAAACCCCGCCGTGGCGGGGCTTTGGCCAGACTGCTGGAGTCGATCAGCCTTGACGGCGGCGGCGGGCCATGTACCCGATCGCGCCCAGACCGGCAAGCATCAGGGCGTAAGTTTTCGGCTCCGGAACCGCCGTCACAAAACTCTCGCTGCGACCGTTCGCAAAGGCCTGCGCATGGACACCGACCACGGTGTTGTAGGCGTAGGTATTCATCAACCCCAGCACGTTGCTGTAGCTGCTCAGGAACCGGAACGACAGCGTCTCACCTGGGTTCACCCCGTTGGGCGCCGTCGGGGAATTGGAATCGGCGTCAACCGAGGTACTGAAGCTGTACGCACCGCCGGCCGGCAAAGCGCCGGGACTGGCCCCGAACGAAAAGCTGACGCCAGAGCCATTGATGATCGAGGCGCCCGTTCTGCTGAGGTTCAACCTGCTGCCGAAATAGATGTCGGTGATCGAGGACGCGAGCGTGCCGATGTTGTCGAACCTGAAGAACACTTGGCTGGAGTCGCCCGACAGCGTCAGCCTGAACTGACTCGCGCCGATGGCGCAGTCCGTGCCTGTGGTGTCGTTCGCGGTGATGCAGCCAAAGGAGTACACCTGCGCGTGTGCGACTGAAGCCAGCCCCAGGCTGCAGACAACCGCTGCAGCGGCAGTCACGGCGTTACAAGCGGTAAGCAAACGGCTGGTCATGGTCAAGCTCCAACAAACAAAACACCGGTACCGGTCAAAGGCGGGGCACGCCCACGCGGCGCGCACGGATGGAGTTTCGATTGGAGCCCGTTTTGATACAAGCACTTACACCCCCCAAGGCCGGGGGGTACGCCAGAAGGGCGCTTTGCGGGCGCGCCAGGCCTCTGGCGCTGCGTGTGACGCATAGAATTCCCGCAAATTGAAGACCCTGGAGCATGGCAATGTCGATGTCCGACCGTGACGGCAAGATCTGGATGGATGGCGAGCTGGTCGAATGGCGGGACGCCAAGATTCACGTCCTGAGCCACACACTCCATTACGGTTGCGGGGCATTTGAAGGAGTGCGCGCTTACAACGCAGTTGGTGGTACGGCCATATTCCGGCTCCATGAACACACCGAGCGGCTCTTCAACAGCGCCAAGATCCTGCGCATGAAGATCCCGTTCACGCCGGAACAGGTGAGGCAAGCGCAGTGCGAGGTCGTCCGCGTCAATGGCCTGGACAGTTGTTACATCAGACCGCTGACGTGGATCGGATCCCAAAAGCTAGGGGTGTCGACCAGGGGCAACACGGTCCACCTGATGGTCGCCGCCTGGCCCTGGGGCGCGTACCTCGGCGAAGACGGCATGAAGCGCGGCATCCGCGTGAAGACTTCGAGCTACACGCGGCACCACGTCAACATCACGATGACGCAGGCCAAGGCGGTGTCGAACTACACCAATTCGATCCTGGCCAACATGGAGGCCC
>JANOPR010000732.1:0-2726 GCA_031421955.1 Burkholderiales bacterium | reverse complement strand
GGCCGAGCGCAGGAAGGCCATCGACCTGATCGGCGCGGCCCAGGTCGCCGAGCGCGAAGCCTTGCGCCTGACTTCGGCAGCGCAGGCCGAGAAGGCCGCCAGCGCCGACCGCGGTGCCGCGGTGCGCGCCCAGGCTGAAGCCGACGCCGACGCCGACAAGATCAAGGCGATGGCCTTGCGCGTGCGGGCCGCGATCGAGGCCGAGGCGATGCGGCTGATGAACGAGGCCCACAACATGCTGTCGCCCGAGGCGCGGACCTCGGCATTGCGCATGCGGCTGGTCGAGAAGGCCGAAGCCATCATCCGCGAATCGGTGAAGCCGTTGGAGCGCATCGAGGGCATCAAGATCATGCATGTCGATGGTCTGGGTGGTTCCAGTGGCGGCGGTGGGGGCGGCGAGGGTGGCGGCAACTTCTCCGACAGCGTGGTCAATTCGGCGCTGCGTTTCCGCGCCCAGGCCCCGCTGGTGGACCAGCTGCTGCGCGAGATTGGCGTCGAAGGCGGCGACATCCAGCGCCTGGTCGGTGGCGTCACGAGCAGCAAGGCGGCCTTGCCGCCCGCCGCTTCGCCAAAGGCCAAGGAGTAGCGCGTGGTCCGCGTCTACTGCTCCACCGTGATCGACACCACGGCCGAGAACGTCTGGTCGCGGATCCGCGATTTCAACGCGCTGCCGGCCTGGCACCCGGGTATCGAAGACAGCCGGATCGAGAACAACGAACCCAGCGACCGCATCGGTTGCATCCGACACTTCCATACCCGCGAGGGCGGCATGATCCGCGAGAATCTGCTGGCACTGTCGGACTACGACTACAGCTGTACGTATGGGATTCTCGAGAGCCCGATGGGCGTGGAGAACTATGTCGCCACGCTGAAGCTGACACCGGTGACCGACGGTTCGCGCTGTTTTGCCGAGTGGAGCGCCGAGTTCGATTGCGCCGAGGGCCGCGAATCCGAACTGACTGCGCTGATTGGCACGGGTGTGTTCCAGGGCGGTTTTGACGCGCTGAAGCGGCATTTCGGCCGGCGCTGACCGTGCTGCAAAGGGTCGTCCGCTCCACGGTCATCGACGCGCCAATCGCGCGCGTCTGGGCCGTGCTGCGCGACTTCAACAGCCACGACCAGTGGCACGACGTGGTCGCTGCCAGCCGCATCGAAGGCGGCGAGCGCAGCGATCAAGTCGGCTGCGTTCGCAGCTTCACGCTCAAAGACGGCAATCGCATCCGCGAGCAGCTGCTGACGCTGTCCGACCGGGACTACCGAAGCACCTACGGCATCGTCGAGGCCACGCTGCCGTTGCAGCGCTACGTTGCCACCATCACGCTCAAGCCCGTGACCGACGGCAACCGAACCTTCTGGCATTGGGAGTCGAGCTTCGCCACGCCGCCAGGCATGGAGACAGAGCTGCGCGAGATGGTGGCGCGCAATGTCTACGAGGCCGGATTCGACAACCTGCGCCGGCACCTGGCGCAGGGCGGCGATTTGCGCACGCCGGGCGCGGCACCGATGCCGATCGCCTTGCCAATGCCCGCGCGGTGCGTGCGCGTGGCTCGATACGGCGGCGCCGACGTGCTGCAAGGGCAGGACGTCCAGGTGCCGCCGCCGGGCCCGGGTGAGGTGCGCATTCGCCAGCGTGCCATCGGCGTCAACTACTTCGACATCTATCTGCGCAAGGGCTGGATTCCGTCCCTGCTGCCGCTGCCGGGCGTGCTCGGGCAAGAGGCGGCGGGCAGCATCATCGACATCGGCCCGGGCGTGACAGGCTTCATGCCGGGCGACCGGGTGGCCTACATCGGCCCGCTGCCTGGCGCCTATTGCAGCGTGCGCAGCGTGCCCGCGGCCTGGGTCGTGCGGCTGCCGCCTGCAGTCGAAGACGCGACCGCGGCGGCGCTGCTGCTCAAGGGCATCACGGCCGACTGCGTGCTGCGCGACCTGGGCCATGTGCGCGCCGGCACGCGGCTGTTGGTGCATGCAGCCGCCGGCGGCGTCGGCCTGCTGCTGTGCTCCTGGGCGCGCCGCCTGGGTGCGCGCGTGCTGGGCACGGTGTCCAGCGAAGACAAGGCCCGCGCGGCCCGCGAGCATGGCTGCGAACACGTGATCGTGACCCCCGACTACCGCTTCGCCGACGCCGTGCAGCAGCACTGGGGCGGCGGCGCAGATGTCATCGTCGACGGCCTGGGCGAGGCTGCGCGCGAAGAGAATTTCGCGGCCCTGGCGCGCTGCGGGCATTGGATCAGCCTGGGCCAGGCCAGCGGTGCGTTGCAGCCAATCTCGCCCGATTGGCTGGTGCAGAAGTCAGCCACCTTCTCGCGGCCGGTGGTCTTTGACTATGTGGCCACGCCCGCGCTGATGGTCGAGCGCGCCCAACGGCTGTGGGCGGCGCTGGCTGAGGGCGCGGTCACCACCTCGCCCGTCGAGCGCTGGTCGCTCGACGCCGCAGCGCAAGCGCACGAGCGCCTTGAGTCGCGGCGCAGCATGGGCGCGCTGGTGTTGGTAGCCTGATTGCGGGCGGCAAGGAGATTGACATGATCGTCGGCATGAACCACTTCACCATCACGGCCGAAGACGAGCGCAAGACGCTGGACTTCTACGTCGGCCTGCTCGGCATGACTGTCGGCCCCCGTCCCGACCTCGGATTTCCCGGGGCCTGGCTCTATGCCGGCGGGCCGCAGGCGGTGCTGCACATGTACTTTGGCCGGCCCGTGCCGACCACGCGCACCGGTGTCATC
>JANOPR010000731.1:0-2746 GCA_031421955.1 Burkholderiales bacterium | reverse complement strand
CACAGGATCTGGTCGAACTCCCAGCCCGAGTACGCCACCTTGAGCGCCAGGCGCTCGATCAGCAGGTGGTACTCGTCCCACGAAACATAGAGGTGTTTGCCGTCGTCGGTGAGCATCGCCTGAGTCTCCTCGTTGTCAGATCTTGTAGGGGTGGCGCAGCAGGATGGTCTGCTCGCGGTCAGGCCCCGTGGACACCATGTCGATCGGCGCGTCCATGCACTGCTGCACGCGCTCGAGGTAGCGCCGCGCATTGAGCGGCAACTGGTCCCATTGCGTCAGACCGACGGTCGGTTCGCTCCAGCCCGCGAACCCCTCGTAGATCGGGCGGCAGGCGACGATGTCGTCGGCATCCAGCGGCAGGATGTCGATGCGCCTGCCGTGCAAGTCGTAGCCGACGCAAATCTTGATCTCCGGCAGGCCGTCGAGCACGTCGAGCTTGGTGATGCACACGCCCGAGACGCCGTTGATGATCATCGATCGCTTGAGCGCTGCGGCATCGAGCCAGCCGCAACGACGCGCTCGCCCCGTGACGGTGCCGCGTTCCTGACCGACGGTCGACAAGTGGTGACCGACCGTGCCCGGCACGTCCATCGCCAACTCGGTCGGGAACGGACCCGAACCGACCCGGGTGGTGTAAGCCTTGGTGATGCCCAGGATGTAATCAAGCTGGTCGGGGCCGACCCCCGCCCCAGCGGCCGCATTCCCGGCCACGCAATTGCTCGACGTCACATAGGGATAGGTGCCGTGGTCGATGTCGAGCAAAGTCCCTTGCGCGCCCTCGAACAGGATGTTGGCGCCGGCGCGGTTGGCGCTGTGGATCCGGTAGCCCACGTCGGCCATCATCGGCTTGATCTTCTCCGCGGCGGCCATCGCCGCGTCGAAGATCGGCTGGTAGTCCAGCGACGTGGACTTCAGGTATCCGCCGAGCGCAAAGTTGTGCAGGTCGACCAGTTCGCGCAGCTTGGATGCGAAGCGCTGCTCGTGCTTGAGGTCCTGCACACGCAGTGCGCGCCGCGCAACCTTGTCCTCGTAGGCCGGCCCGATGCCCTTGCCGGTGGTGCCGATCTTGCCGGCGCCGCTGGTCTCACGCAGCGCCTCGCGCGCCTTGTCGAGCTCGACGTGGAACGGCAGGATCAATGGGCACGACTCGCTGATGAAGAGTCGCGAACGGACCTCGACACCGATGCCTTCCAGACGTTCGATTTCACCCAGCAAGTGCGACGGGTCGATGACCACCCCGTTGCCGATGTAGCAGGCCACGCCGTCACGCATGATGCCGCTGGGGACCAGTTGCAGTGCCGTCTTCACGCCCTTGATGACCAAGGTGTGGCCTGCGTTGTGCCCACCCTGGAAGCGCACCACGCCCTGGGCATGGTCCGTCAGCCAGACGACGACCTTGCCCTTGCCTTCATCGCCCCATTGGGTGCCGACGACGACGACATTGCGGCCTCTGGCGGTGCTTGCTTGCATGTTGTTCCTGATCTCGTTTCTCTAATCTTGTTCAGAGATCGCGCAGCACCCACCGGCCATCCACCTCGACCAGTTCACGGTCGCATTCGTACTCCTGCGCCTCGTGCTCATGGCCGGGCAAGGTACAAACCACCATCTGTCCCTGTTCGCGCAGCCTGCGCACCGCAGTTCGCAACTCTCTGGCCTCGCCCCACGGGGCACGTACGGCAGCCACCGCCGCCGGCGCCGTTGCGGTCTGGACCAGCGCCTTGACATCCAGACTGAAGCCGACCGCGGGTCGATTGCGGCCGAACACCGCGCCGACCTCGTCATAGCGACCGCCACGTGCAAGCGCTGCGTTGGCCGCAGCGCTGTAGAGCGTGAAGCGTGCACCGCTGTAGTAGGCGTACCCGCTGATATCGGCCAAGTCAAAGCCGATGCGAACCGTCGGGTGCGCCTTCTGCACATGGCCAGCCAGCCAGGCCAGATCGTCGAGCGCACCGGCCACGGCGGGATGCGCTGGCAAGGCTGCGCGCGCGGCATCCAGCACCTCCATGCCGCCATAGAGCCGCGACAGGGCATGCACGCCATTGCGCTGCGGCTCGGGCAGCGCGCTCGCATGCTCGGTCAGCGCAGCCATGTCCTTGCGCGCCAGGGCATCGATGAGGGCTTCATCGGTTTGCCCGCCACCCAGCACGGTACGCACGATCCGTGCGTCGCCCAGGTCGAGCAGCAACTCGTCGACGCCGCTGGCCCGCAGCCCGTCCAGCGCCAGGTCGATCACCTCGAGGTCTGCTTCCAGGCCGGCGTGGCCGTAGATTTCCGCACCGAATTGCAGGGGCTCGCGGCTGCCCCGCGCGTCATCCGCCCTCGTGTGCAGCACCGGGCCGCAATAGCACAGCCGCGCGACGCCTTGGCGTTTCAGCATGTGCGCATCGATGCGCGCCACCTGCGGCGTGGTGTCGGCACGCAGTCCGAGCGTACGCCCCGACAACTGATCCACCAGCTTGAACGTCTTGAGGTCCAGCGCATGTCCGGTGCCCGACAGCAGGGACTCCAGGTGCTCGAGCAGCGGCGGTATCACCAACTCGTAGCCGTAGCTTCGAGCGCCATCGATCAGCGTGCGGCGAAGCTCCTCGATGCGACGCGCCTGGCTCGGCAACACATCGTCAATCTGCTCGGGCAAGAGCCACGCACGCGACATGGGTGAAAACGCTGCGTTTTTGAAAGTGGCATTGTACCGACCCACTGCCCGCCTCTGGAGCGCAAGGGGCCGGCGTCAGTGCGCCGCAACCAG
>JANOPR010000730.1:0-1837 GCA_031421955.1 Burkholderiales bacterium | reverse complement strand
GCGACGCACCGGCTCCCCGGCACGAACCGCCGCGACCCGCGGCGTCACCGGTGCGCGAGGGCGACCGCCTGTCGAAGATCATGACCGCGCGTGGCGTGGCGTCGCGGCGCGAGGCCGACGACTGGATTGCGGCCGGCTGGGTGCGCGTCGACGGCAAGCTGGCCGTGCTGGGTCAGCGCGTCGGCCCGGATGCGCGCATCGACATCGACAAGCGCGCCCATACCGAACAGGCGCAACAGGTGACGATCCTGCTCAACAAGCCGATCGGCTACGTCAGCGGCCAGGCCGAAGACGGCCATGAGCCCGCCGTCGTGCTCGTCAAGCCCGAGAACCGCTGGCCCGAGGACCGTGGCATCAAGTTCCAGGTCGGCCACCTGCGCCACCTCGCGCCCGCGGGGCGCCTGGACATCGACTCCACCGGATTGTTGGTGCTGACCCAGGACGGGCGCATTGCCAAGGCCTTGATCGGCGAGGACTCGCGCGTCGAGAAGGAATACCTGGTGCGCGTGCGCCGCATCGAACCCGGCCCGGTGCCGCCCGAGGACATCGCGCGACTCGAACATGGCCTCGAGCTCGACGGCAAGCAGCTCAAGCCGGCCAGGGTCAGCTGGGCCAACGAAGACCAGTTGCGCGTCGTGTTGCGCGAAGGCCGCAAGCGGCAGATCCGCCGCATGTGTGAACTGGTCGGCCTCGAAGTGGTCGGCCTGAAGCGCGTGCGCATCGGCAGCGTCGTGCTGGGCAAGCTGCCACCGGGCCAATGGCGCTACCTGCGCAGCGACGAGTCGTTCGGCTGATCTCAGGCTGCGGCCGCGGCGTGCAGCGCTTGCCTGCCCACGGCCGCCCGGCTCAACGCGCCAGCTCGCGCTGCAATGATTCGCTGGCTGCGAGCCAGGCCGGCTCCTCGGTCCGTGCGCGGGCCACCGCACGCCCGGCGGCGACCTGCGCGGCATCGCGCTGTCCCAGCCGCTGCCGCGTCAGCGCCAGGTTGTGCCAGGCCGCCGCGCTGTCATGGCGCAGGGCCACACGTTCGAAGGCCTGCGCGGCACCACGCAGGTCGCCGCTCGCGAACCTTGTGTTGCCCTGGCCCAGACCGGCCAGCGCGTTGTCGGGCCAGCGCGCCACCAGGCTGTCGTAGGCGCGCAGCGACTGCGCCGGCGCGGCCACGCGCTCGAACCCGATCGCCGCCTGCACCGCATCGACCTCGGTGGCGCCGACCGGCAAACGGCCCGGCGGCAACGCCACGAATGCCCAGTGCGAGCCGCGGGCCCAGGTGCGCTCGAAGACCGAGAAACCCATCGTCAGGCGCTCGGTGGTGCCACTGCGCAACACCATCTCGCGCGCGGCGAGGTCGTAGCCGACGACGACCGCGTAATGCCAGCGCGGCATGACCGGCAAGCTGAGATTCAGCAGCACCAGCACCGGGTGCCCGGCCGCCAGTTCTTCGAGCAGCGCTTGCAGCCGCGGCGGCAGGGGCACGGCCAGCGCGCCGCCCCGTCGTGCCGCGGCCAACATTTCGGTTTGCAGCGCACCTTCGCGCGCAGGCAGGAAGACGGCGTCGGCCAGGGACTCCGGCGTCGCCGGCAGGCCGCCGTGGACCAGCACCGTGGCCAGCGCCGCCGGCCCGCAGTGGTAGGGCGTCTGCGGGAAGAAGGGAACCTCGCGCAACTCGACGCGAGCTGCAAGCCCAGTCGGTGGCGCGGCGGCCAGCGCCGCGCTTTGAGGCGGCTCGGCGAACACCGCGCAGCCCGAGGTAAGGCAGGCGGCAGATGCGCCGAGCAACCCTGCTCGGCGGGAGATCACAGAAGAGCGTTCAGCGGATCGTGCGCGTGAACGGGAA
>JANOPR010000729.1:0-5234 GCA_031421955.1 Burkholderiales bacterium | reverse complement strand
CTACGGCATGCTCGTCGGGCCGGCGGCGACGAAGCAGGAAATCGAGGACTTTCGCGCCGCGTTGCTGGCCGACCCCAGCAACTACATCGCCCAGCCGACGCTGGCGCTGTCGACCTGCCCGACCTATTTCCAGTCGGGCATCGCGCCGCGACACATCGACCTGCGGCCCTTCGTGCTTTCGGGCACGACGGTGCAGATCGCCCGCGGTGGACTCACGCGCGTGGCGCTCAAGGAAGGATCGCTGGTGGTCAATTCGTCCCAGGGTGGCGGCACCAAGGACACCTGGGTGCTGGAGGGCTAGATCATGTTGTCGAGAACCGCGGATCACCTGTTCTGGATGGCGCGCTACATGGAGCGTGCAGAGAACACCGCCCGCATGCTGGGCGTCAACCACGACATGTCCTTGCTGCCGCAGTCGCAGGACGCTGCCGAGCAGGGCTGGCGTGGCCTGCTGTCGATCTGCGAGCTGAGCGACAGCTTTGCCGCTCGCTACGGCGAGCTCACGGCACGCAATGTCCTGGATTTCATGATCCGCGACGAGGCCAACCCGTCGTCGATCCTGTCCTGCGTGCGCGCCGCGCGAGAGAACGCCCGCGCGGTGCGCGGCGTGCTGACCACGGAGGTCTGGGAGACGCAGAATCAGACCTGGCTCGAATTCAATCAACTGTTGCGCGCCGAGGCCACGCTACGCGATCCGCGGCCGGTGCTCGAGCGCGTCAAGATCCGTTCGCACCTGTCGCGCGGCGTCACGGTGGGCACCATGCTGCATGACGAGGCCCTGCATTTCCTGCGCATCGGCACCTTCCTTGAGCGAGCCGACAACACCGCGCGCCTGCTCGACGTGAAATTCCAGGCCCTGCGCGGCGGCGACTACTTCGGCGGCCAGGCCAAGGAGGGGCTGGAAGTCGACTTTTACCATTGGAGCGCGGTCCTGCGTTCGGTGTCCGGCTTCGAGATCTACCGCCGTGTCTACCGCAATGTCATCCGGCCCGAGAAGGTGGCCGAGTTGCTGATCCTGCGCCCCGACATGCCGCGCTCGCTGGCAGCGTGCATGAACGCGGTGGTGGGCAACCTCACCCACGTCGCCAACGAGCAGAGCCGGGAGACCCAACGCCTCGCCGGGCGTCTGCAAAGCGACCTGCAGTACGGCCGCATCGACGAAATCATGGCCACCGGCCTGCACGCCTATCTGACGCAGTTTCTCGACCGCGTTGGCGGCCTCGGCGTGGGCATCAGCCGCGACTTCCTGGTGCCGATGGCGGCGTAGGCGCGCCAACAACAAGGGCACGCCGCGGCGTGCCCTTGTCGTTGCCTGCTGAAGCCGGGCGCCCGATCGCCGGGTCGCTACTGGCCAGCGAACTTGTAGTCCGTCTTGGCCTTCTTGCGCAGTTCTTCCTGGAACTGCTGCACCTTTTGCTGCGCCAGGCGCTGTTGGACTTGCGGCTTGACTTCCTCGAACGACGGGAACTGGGCATCGCGCGTGTCTTCGAGCTTGATGATGTGCCAGCCGAACTGGCTCTTCACAGGCACCTGCGTCGTTTCGCCCTTCTTCAGCGCGACCATGGCCTTGCTGAACTCAGGCACGTAGCTGTCGGACTTGGCGAAGTCGAGGTCACCGCCGTTGGCGCCCGAACCCTTGTCGGTGCTGTGCTTCTTGGCCAACTCGTCGAACTTGGCGCCCGTGATCAGCTGCTTCAGCAATGACTTGGCCTCGTCTTCCTTTTCGACCAGGATATGGCGGGCACGGTATTCGGTGCCGCTGCCCTGAGCCTTGAACTTGTCGTACTCGGCCTTGGCCTCGGCGTCGCTGACCGGGTTCTTCTGCTGGTAGTCGGCGAACAGTTCATTGACCAGCACGCGCTGGCGCAGAAACTCCATCTGGCTGCGGTAGCCTGGCGTCGCGGCCAGTCCGCGCTTCTCTGCTTCCTGGGCGAAGATCTCGAGCATCACGACGTTGTCGCGCGCCTGGGTCTCCATTTCCGGCGTGACAGGCTGCTGGCCGCCGCGAGTGGCCTGCTGCAGCAGCGCGTCGATGCGCGACTTGGGTACGGCCTTGCCGTTGACCGTGGCGACGTTCTGCGCTGCGGCGCCGCCGACGGCAGCCAATGCGAGGGCCAGCACGGCCAGGGATTTGTTGAACATGTGAGTCTGCCTTTCGAGGACGGGGGACGCCGCCATGGGCGCCTAAGAGGAGGATCAAAACTCAGTGCGTTGGCTCGGCGGGCGTGCGGGCGACGATGGCCAGCGCATGGATTCCCTCGGCGACGAGCGAGCGGAGGGCATCATACACAAGGCGGTGCCTGGCCACGCGCGACAGCCCGGCGAAGGCGGTGCTGGTCACGCGCACCGTGAAATGCCGGCCTTCCTTGGCGCCCGCGTGGCCGGCGTGAAGGTGGCTGTCGTCGATGACTTCAAGGGCAGCCGGCCGCAACGCCGATTGCAAGGCGGCGTGCACACGTTCGGAGGTGACAGCATGCATCAGTCAACCTCCGTGCGTCGCACTGCGGGTATTCGCCTTGGGAACGGCCCGGCGGCTCATGGGTTCTCCTTGGCCGCCGGCTCGTCGGCCAGGAAGCGGCTGAGGTAGAGGCCTTGCGCCACTGTGAACATCAGCATCAGGCCAATACCGCCGAAGAGCTTGAAGTTGACCCAGGTGTCGGTGGAAAAGCTGTAGGCCACCCACAGGTTGAGCGCGCCCATGACGCTGAAGAACGTGACCCACGCCCAGTTGAGCCGTTGCCACACGTCGGCGGGCAACTTGAGTTGTTCACCCAGCAACAGGCGCAACAAGTTCTTGCCGAACAGCAACGGCCCGAGCAGGAAGGCGCCACCCATCACCCAGTACAAGAGCGTCGGCTTCCACTTGATGAAGGTTTCGCTGTGAAACCAGATCGTCAGGCCGCCGAGCACGACGACCAGCACCAGGCTGACCCAGAGCATGGTGTCGACCTTGCTGCCGCGCAGCTTCAGCACCAGCACCTGCGTCAATGTGGCCACGATCACGACCACGGTGGCCAGCAGCACCGGTGCCACGCTGGCAGCGACGGTGCCACCCGAAACCATCCAGCCGAAGTACTCGGAGGCGAAGGCGGCGGCCCGTTCGGCGTCGCTGCCCGCGTACTTGAAAGCGCCGAAGAACAGGATGATCGGCAGGAAATCGAAAAGAATCTTCATCGCGCTTTGAAATCGATGGCTGCGGAGTTGATGCAGAAACGCTCGCCCGTGGGCTCGGGTCCGTCCTCGAAGACATGGCCCAGGTGCGAGCCGCAGCGGTTGCAGCGCACTTCCACCCGCACCATGCCCAGGCTGGCGTCGACGATGCGCTCGACGACTTCGCTGTTGATGGGTTGGAAGTAGCTCGGCCAGCCGCAGCCGGCGTCGAATTTGGTCGACGAGTCGAACAGCGGCGTGCCGCAGCCGACGCACAGGTATTTGCCCTCGGCGCGGTGGTTCCAGTATTTGCCGCTGAAGGCGCGCTCGGTGGCGGCGTGGCGCGCCACCTTGTACTGCATGGGGTCGAGCTGGGCGCGCCACTCGGCGTCGGTCTTCTTCACCGCGTAACGCGGGTCGTCGTGGTCATGTGGCTTGGTCATGATGAACAGGAGACTTCGATTTGCTGGGCCCAGGCGGGCGGGTGGTCGGCGTAGGCGGCGTTCTCGGGTTGTTCGTCGAACGGGCGCTGCAGAACTTGCAGCAGGTGCTGCACTTCGCCGAAGTCGCCCTGCTGCGCGCGCTCGATCGCGGCCTGCGCCAAATGGTTGCGCAGCACGAACTTGGGGTTGACGCGGTTCATGCGCGCCGCGCGCTCGTTGTCGTGGCTGGCCTCCGCGGCCAGCCGCGCGCGATAGCGCAGGGCCCAGGCGTCGAAGGCCTCGCGGTCGACGAAGACGTCGCGGGTGGCAGTGTCGGGGCCGGCCAGGCGGCGAAACGCAATCGTGAAGTCGGCGCGGTCGGCGGCCATCAGGCGCAGCAGATCGTCGATCAGCGCCTGATCGTCATCCTGCGCGCTTTGCAGCCCGAGCTTGGCGCGCAACGCAGCGAGCATCGAACGCGCGTACTCGGCCTTGTACGGCTCGAGTGCGGCCAGCAGCAACTCGCTGGCGGCTTCTGGCGCGCCCTCGATCGTCGGCAGCAGCGCCTGCGCCAACGCGTGCAGGTTCCAGAACGCCACCCCGGGCTGGCGCGCGTAGGCATAGCGGCCCTGGTGGTCGCTGTGGTTGCAGATGTGGCCGGGGTCAAAGGCATCCAGGAATCCGAACGGTCCGTAGTCGATGGTCAGCCCGAGCAGCGACATGTTGTCGGTGTTCATCACGCCATGACAGAAACCCACGGCCTGCCACTGGGCCATCAGCCGCGCCGTGCGCAGGGCGACTTCCTGCAGCAGGGCGGCGGCGGGTTCGGCCGCGTCCTGCAACTCGGGGAAGTAGCGCTCGAGGGTGGCGTCGAGCAGGCGTTTGAGCGCGGCAATGTCCTGGGCGGTGTGCGCGAAATGTTCGAAGTGGCCAAAGCGCAGGAAGCTCGGCGCCACGCGTGTGACCACGGCTGCCGTCTCCAGCGTCTCGCGGCGCACCGGCAACGGCGAACCGATCACGGCCAGGGCCCGTGTGGTCGGGATGCCCAGCGCGTGCATCGCTTCGGAGCCCAGGAACTCGCGGATCGACGAGCGCAGCACGGCGCGGCCATCGCCCATCCGGGAGTAGGGCGTCAGACCGCTGCCCTTGAGCTGGATCTCCATGGGCCCGGCAGGGGTGTCAATCTCGCCCAGCATCAGCGCGCGGCCGTCGCCGAGCTGGCCGGCCCAGACGCCGAACTGGTGGCCCGAGTACACCGAGGCGTGAGGCTGGCTCCCGCCGGGAAGGCGGTTGCCCGACAGCACAGCCAAGGCGTCATCGCCGTCGATCCAGTCGGCCAGGCCGAGAGCGTGCGCCAGGTGGCCGCTGCATGCGACCCAATGCGGATCGCCGACGGCTTGGGGCGGCAGGTCGGTGCCGTAGGCCGCACCCAGGCCTTGCAGGAAGACGCGGTCGCGCCAGACCGGCGCGGCCGTGGGGGCGATTTTTTCGGGCGCATTCACAGGCCCTATTGTCGACTCAGTATTGAGGGCGCGGCCATCGGCTGTCAAAGCGTGATTCCCCCACCCGCGGCTGCGGTAGCTGGCTGCGCCGACAATAGGGCCTGTGAATGCGCCCGAAAAAATCGCCCCCACGGCCGCGCCGGTCTGGCGCGACCGCGTC
>JANOPR010000728.1:0-3158 GCA_031421955.1 Burkholderiales bacterium | reverse complement strand
TGCGCGCGACCTGAGCGGCACGCCGCTGGCGGTGCGGCGCATCGTCATCGTCGCGCTGCTGTTGCTCGGCTACCTGTACTTTCGCATCGCGGGTGAGGCCTACGCCTTGGTCAGCATCGGCCTGATCAGCTTTGCCGCGGTGGCGCAGTTCGCACCGGCCCTGCTCGGCGGCATGTTCTGGAAAGGCGGCACGCGCGCTGGCGCGCTGGCCGGGCTGGGCGCGGGATTTGCCCTCTGGAGCTACACGCTGATGCTGCCCTCCATCGCCAAGTCGGGTTGGCTGTCGACGGCCTTCGTCAGCGAGGGCCTGTT
The DNA here is from genome assembly GCA_031421955.1 of Burkholderiales bacterium. Taxonomy (GTDB): domain Bacteria; phylum Pseudomonadota; class Gammaproteobacteria; order Burkholderiales; family Burkholderiaceae_C; genus CADEEN01. Next base: position 2,846 of record JANOPR010000728.1, on the reverse strand, counting down.
CGGCCTGACGCTGCTGCGGCCCGAGCAGTTGCTCGGGCTGGCCGGTCTGGACAACCTGACCCATGCGCTGCTGTGGAGCCTGCTCGCCAACGCCGGGCTGTACGTCGCCGTCTCGCTGGCGCGCGCACCGACGGCGCGCGAGGCCGGACAGGCGCTGCTGTTCGTCGATGTCTTCCGTCGCCCAGCCCACGCCGCGGCAGGCACGCCGGTGCTCTGGCGCGGCCGGGCCCGCCTGCCCGAACTGCAGGCCGTGGCGGTGCGTTTCCTCGGCGCCGCGACGGCCCAGCGCCTATTCGCCGAGGAGGCGCAGCGCCGCGGCGTGGCTGACATCGGCCGCATCACACCCGACGCCCTATTGGTGCAGCACATCGAGACCCATCTCGCCGGTGCGATCGGCAGCGCCTCGGCACGCGCCGTGGTCGGCTCCGTGGTCGAGGAAGTGCCGCTCGCGCCCGACGACGTGCTGCGTCTGCTGGACGAAGCCTCGCAGGTGCGCGCCCTCAATCGGCAGCTCGAGAGCCTGGACCGCCTCAAGGACGACTTCATGTCCTCGGTGACGCACGAGCTGCGCACGCCGCTGACCTCGATCCGCGCCTTCGCCGAGCTGATGCGCGACGACCCCGCCATGGACAGCGACCAGCGCCAGCAATTCGTCGCCCTGATCGTGGCCGAGGCCGAGCGCCTGAGCCGCCTGGTGAACCAGGTCCTGGACATGGCCAAGATCGAGTCTGGCCAGGGCGACTGGCGCAACGAGGCGATCGACTTGCGCGAGCTGCTCGGGCATGCCGTGCAGACGACGGCCGAGACCTTCCGCGAACGCGGGGCGCGCGTCGAGATCGACCTGCCCGACGTGGTACCGACCCTGCACGCCGACCGCGACCGCCTGCTGCAGGTGCTGCTCAACCTGCTCTCCAACGCCGCCAAGTTCGTGCCCTGCGGCAGCGGCCATGTCGTCGTGAGCCTGCGCAGCGATGCGCGCGCGGCAACCATCGAAGTGCGCGACAACGGGCCCGGCATCGCGCCCGAGCAGCAGGAGTGGGTGTTCGAGAAGTTCCGCCAGGGCGGCGCCGCCAACCACCGACCTCAGGGTACGGGTCTGGGCTTGCCGATCAGCCGGCGCATCGTCGAGCACTTCGGCGGCCGCATGTGGCTGCGCAGCGAGCCCGGTCAGGGCGCCACCTTCGGTTTTGACTTGCCCTGGCATTTGCGGGAGGAAGCGGCATGAGCAAGCACATCCTGATCGCCGATGACGAGGCCAACATCGTCATCTCGCTCGAGTTCCTGATGAAGCGCGAGGGCCACCGCGTCAGCGTCGCGCGCGACGGCGATGCCGCGCTGGCCATGATCCGCAGCGAGCGGCCCGACCTGGTGCTGCTCGACGTGATGATGCCGGGGCGTAGCGGCTTCGAGGTCTGCCAGGCCGTTCGCGCCGACGACGCGCTGGCGAGCGTCAAGATCCTGATGCTGAGCGCCAAGGGCCGCGACACCGACCTCGCCAAGGGCAACGCGCTCGGCGCCGACGCCTACATGACCAAGCCCTTCTCGACCCGCGAGCTGGCCGACAAGGTGCGCGAAATGCTGATCGAATGACCCCCCCGAAGCGCCTGCGGCGCCTCCCCCCAGGGGGCCGAGGCCCGCGGCTCCAGGCCGACCTGCGTCGGCTTGGACGGGCCGAGGAATTGCCGCGTCTCGCGGCCATGCGGCCTGCAAGGCACGCCAGCGGCCGGGCCAAGCCCGATCCGCGGCGTTTGCTTGGATGGACCTCGCGTTTCATGCGCTGTGGGCAGTGCGAAGTTGTGTGACGCTGTTGAAATGAAAATTGACGCGCGCGAACTCGCCGCCACACTCCTGCCCGGCGCCGTGCTTGCGCTCGCGTTGTCCCTCGGCGGTGCACTGTTCGCGGCCACGCTCGAGCCGGCCGAGCGCGCCGCGCTCGCTGCGATGTTCGAGCCCCGTGTCGCGCTGCTGCTGCTCGGCTGGCTGCTGCTGTCGGGCGCTCTCGGCGCGCTCGCGCGCAGTGCCTACCTGCGCTGGGTGGCCGGCGCCGCGCGCCTGGCCGAGGAGGCGCGCGTGCTGGTGGCCACCGACGCGCAGCGCCTCCTCAGCGCCAAGGGCAGCGCCGAGACCCGCGCGCTCGCCGAGGTGATCAACCAACTCGTCGCGCAGCGCAGCACGCTACGTGACGACATCGCGGCCCAGGTGCACGAGGCCAGCCGCGGCGTGGAGCAGGAGCGCAACCGCCTGGCCGCGCTGATGGCCGAGCTGACGCAAAGCGTGGTGGTGTGCAACCTCGACGGCCGTATCCTGCTCTACAACGGTCGCGCCCGGACCCAGTTCCGCGCCCTGTCGAGCGCTCCGACCGTGACCGACGGCGCTGAGCTGATCGGGCTGGGCCGCTCGATCTATGTCGTGCTCGACCGCGGCCTCGTGGCCCATGCGCTGGAAGCGGTGCAGCAACGATTGCAGCGCGGCGCGGCGCACCCGTCGGCCCAGTTCGTCACCAGCACCCGTGCGGGGCAATTGCTGCGGGTGCAGATGGCGCCGGTACGCGCGATCGAGGGCGCTGGCGGAAGCTCGACCGCGTTGAACGGCTTCGTGCTGATGCTCGACAACATCACGCGCGAGTTCGCCGACGAATCCGAGCGCGACCACCTGCTGCACACGCTAACCGAAGGCAGCCGAGCCTCGCTAGTCAACCTGCAGGCCGACCTCGAGATGCTCGACTACGACGACGTCGATGCGGCCACGCGTGAGCGCTTTCACGGTGTGATCCGCGACGAGGTGCGTTTGATGAGCCAGCGCGTCCACGAACTGGCCCACCACACCACGCAAACCCTGAAAACGCG
>JANOPR010000727.1:0-9119 GCA_031421955.1 Burkholderiales bacterium | reverse complement strand
ACCAGCGCGTCGTAGTCCTCGTCGGTCTTGAGCGGCAGGAAGGGCACGATCACGGTGCCCATCAGGTCACCGATCTTGAGCGTGCGCTTGCCGCCGATCAGGATCGATGCCCCCGTGTCGGTGCCTTTGGCCAGCGCGCCGGTCATGACGTTGATGCAGTGCATGCAGCGCACGCAGTTGCTGTTGTCGATCTCGAGCGCATGGGTGTCGCTGACCTTGACGCTGGAGATCTTGTCACCCGTGGCGACTTCCTTGTGCTCCTTCAACATGATGGTCTTGGTCGGGCAACGCGAGATCACGTCGTTGACCAACTCGTTCATGCCGTGCTTGGCAAACCACTTGCGCGCCAGCTCTTCGTCGGTGCGCATGTTGTCGCGCCAGGTGCCGATGACGGCCATGTCCGAGCGCTGGATCGAGTTCATGCAGTCGTTGGGGCAACCCGAGAACTTGAACTTGAACTTGTAGGGCAGGGCCGGACGGTGGATGTCGTCGAGGAAGTTGTTGATCACCTGCCGGTGCGCGCGCTGCTCGTCGTAGCAGCTCTGCTCGCAGCGCGAGGCGCCAACGCAACTCATCGAGGTGCGCACCGCAGGGCCGGCGCCGCCGAGGTCGAAGCCCAATTCGTTCAGCGCGTCAAATGCATCCTGCACCTTGTTCGACTTGGCGCCCTGGAACATGATGTCGCCCGACTGACCATGGAAGGCGATCAGCCCCGAGCCATGCTCTTCCCAGATGTCGGCCATCTTGCGCAGCACATCGGTGGTGTAGTGCATCCCCGCCGGAGGTTGCACGCGCAGGGTGTGGAACTCGGCCGCGTCGGGGAACACAGGGGCCCCTTTCTCGTCCTTCAACTCGGTGAAGCGCGGAATGATGCCCCCGCCATAACCGAACACGCCGACTGTGCCGCCCTTCCAGTAGCCCTTGCGCGTACGGTAGGACGTTTCCAGCTGACCCATCAGGTCAACCATGTAGTCCTTGTCGTCGGCCAGGCGCTTGAGGCCGGTGACGAAACTCGGCCAGGGTCCTGTCTCGAGCTCGTCGAGCATCGGCGTCGGGTGCTGTTTCTTGGCCATGGGGCTGGTTCTCCTGTGCGGGGCCTGCGAATGGCAGGCAAAATTTCCGGAACGGGGTAGCTTTGAAACAAGGCAGCGCGATGACACACACACTGCAATGCGGTCAGGGGCCGACGATAGACCGGATCGCCGCTGGCGCCACTACCCGTATGGGTTATGCAGCGCCCACCCGTACCGGGTATGGACGCTGCGCGGGCCTCCGCGCTCAATGCCAACTCCTGAGGTTCGAATGCCGCGCCTGACACCCCTTGCCAAGTTGCGCGCGCCTTTGGGCGGGCAGGACATTGAATTGCAGCAGCTTGACCACGATGGCGGCGGCATGAGCCTGCTGCGCACGCGCATCCGCGAAGGCAGCCGCTTCACGGTGTTCGACGTCGATCCGCAGACCGCGCGCGCCTGGGGCCGCGCCCTGCTGCAATGGGCCGATGAGCAACCGAAGAACTGAGGACATGTCCGAGACGGCGAGCACGATGGTCGACGTGATCTATCCGCTGCGGGGCCAGGCCCTGCCGCGAGACCACCGGCGCGCGCTGGCGCATGCGCTTGAGCGTCTGCTGCCCTGGCTGGCTGAACCAGGGCAATCGGGTGTGCACCGTGTCAATGTCGTGGCCGGCGACGATGCCACTGCGCTGTTGTCCAAGCGCGCCCGCCTCATGCTGCGGGTGCGGCGCGAACGCGTGCCTGATCTGGCGCCGCTGCAAGGCGCGGTACTCAATGTGGCGGGCTTCAGGGTAGAGCTGGGCACGGCCATGGTCGTTCGCGAGCTGCTTCCGCACATGACCTTGTACGCCCACCTCGTGACGACGGCTGACGACGACGAGCTGGCCTTCATGGGCAGCATCGAGCAGGAGCTCGACGCGCTGGGCGTGCCCTGCCGTCCCATCTGTGGACGGCGCCAGGTGATCGACGACAACGGCGCGCGCGTGACGGGCTACAGCCTGATGCTCGACGGCTTGTCGCACGCAGGGTCGGTGCGCGTGCTCGAGGCGGGGCTGGGCGGCAATCGCCGGCTGGGCTGCGGCATGTTCGTGCCGCACAAGTCGGGGTCGGCCGTACGGGCCTGAGGCGTACCGGCGGCAAGCAGTTTTCAAGGAGCAACGATGGGCTACATGGTCGATGGCAATGAACTCGCGACGGACGAGCAGGGTTTCCTGCTCGAGGCCGACTTCGGCGACGAGGTCGTGCGTGTGATCGCCGCGGCCGAGGGCATCGAGCTGACCGACGCACATTGGAAGGTCGTGGCCTACCTGCGCGACGAGTACCGCGAGCATGGCCACACGCCCAACTTCCGCAACATGCTCAAGGGCCTGACCGAGGTGCTGCCGGGCTGTGACAGCAAGGCGTTGTACGACCTGTTCCCGGTCGGTCCGGCCAAGCAGGGCGCCAAGGTGGCCGGCCTGCCGCAACCCTTGGGCAAAGGAGGCTACTGAGCCTGCCCATGTCTACACGTCCACAGCACCGCCTGCCGGCGATGCGGATCAAGAGCCAGTGGTTCAAGTCCGACGGGCCCAAGAGCGCCGAACAGCAGGCCAGCGCGATGGCCTTCATTGTCTGGCGCACCTCGCTGAACATGCTCAAGCGCATGCGCGGGGCGGACTTCGACGTCGATGCCGGCGCGCCGTATTTCGCCTTCATGCGCGAGGTGCTGGTGTTCCTGATTGCCGTCGTCGACCGCATCGCTTACTTGCGCATGGTGGATGCCGAGCGGATTGCATTCACGACGGCGCTGGTGCGGCATTGCGCCGACACGCTGGCTGACAACGAGAACGAGCTGCTGGGCGCGCGCGCCGATGGTCAGTCTTCTCAGGACAGCTTCATCGACCTGGTCAATGAAGTCGTGAACCACTATGCCGAGTTCGGTGCCGACGGCCTGGTCGTCGAGCCCGATGCCAGTTTCACGCCCAGTTTTGGCTTCATGCGCTACCTGGGCAGCCGCCTGGCACCGACGCTGCCGGCCAAGGACCAGCATTGGGTGCTGGATCAGGTGATGGCCAGCGAGGCGCCCGAGGCCGTCGAGGTGGTTCAGAGCGCGATGCGCAACCTGCTATCAACCGAACCACGCAAGCCGCGGCGAACCCGCATGAGCGGGGAATGAGGCCATGAGCGCGGTGATTGAGCCCGTCCTGCAGCAGTCGAGCGCCAGCCCGTTCGAGCTCGGCAACGAGGCGACTTACCAGCAATGGCGTGCCGACAAGCTGGCCCGCCGGCCGCATCGCGTCGAAGACCTGATCGTCGACGTGGCGGATCCGAAGGCCTTGAGTGAGCGAGAACGGCAATCCCTGCTGCAGCGCTGCGCAGACTGGAACATGGCAGTTTACCGCAGCCCGAACGTGACGGCCGACAAGGACATCGCCCGCGCGGTCGGGTGCCAGCTCGGCCTGCAGCGCCTGGACGCCAACTGGCTGGCCGACGCGGACGGGATCTCGAGCATAGCCGTGGGGCAGGACAGCGACGGTCGCGGCGGCTTCATCCCGTATACGGACCGGCCGTTGAAGTGGCACACCGACGGCTATTACCACCCGCCGGCGCACCGCATCCACGCCACCTTGCTGCACTGCGTGCGCCCCGCGGCCAGTGGCGGCGTCAACGCGTTGCTTGACCATGAACTGGCCTACATCGCGTTGCGCGACGCCGCGCCGCGCTGGGCGCAGGCCCTGATGGCCAGCGACGCCATGACGATTCCGGCGCGCGAAGAAGGCGCGGGCGTAGCCCGCGCGGCCCAGGCGGGGCCCGTGTTCTGGGTCAACCCGCAGGGCGGCGCGCTGCACATGCGCTACACGGCACGCACGCGCAGCATCGAGTGGAAGTCCGACGCGGCGACGTTGAAGGCCGTGGCGTTCCTCGAGCGCTACTTGCAGGAAGACAACCCCGACGTCTTGCGCCTGCGCCTGGATGCCGGCATGGGCATCGTCGCCAACAACGTGCTGCACGACCGCAGCACCTTCATCGACGACCCGGCGCGGCCGCGCCTGCTGTACCGCGCACGCTACCTTGATCGCGTGCGCCCTGTGGAGCCCCCATGTCGCAATGGGTGACGGTGTGGCGCGCGGCGCAGCTGGTGGGTGTGCCGCGTGGCGTGCTGCAACAGCGTGTGCGCGCTGGCGAGATCGGCCTGTGCGATGGCCTGGTTTCGACCGAGACCCTGCTGCAGCTGTACCCGCAAACCGAACTCGAAAAGAGCGGCATGCTCGAGCGTGTCGTGCACATCAAGGAAGATGCCTTTGCTCGGCGCGTGCGCGAACGCCTGCTGCCGAGCCAGGAGGTGCTGGCGCAGCGCCTGTTCCGTCAGAGCCAGGAGCTGGCCGATGTGCAGCGCCACCTGCAGCGCTACCACGCGCTGGTGATTGCGCTGCGCGAGCAGATGCAGGAGAGTCTGGGCCAGACCGGCGGCGACGACCCGCGGCTGCTGGCGCTGCAGCGCCAACTCAACGAGGGGCTGGCCAAGGCCCTGGCCACCGAATCGGTCGATGTATTGGATGTCATGGATGACCTGCTGAAAGTCATGTCCGCCCAAGTCACGCTGCGCCCGAGCGGGCATCAATTTGTTGTCGAAGGCCACGACACCTTGCTGCAGGCCGGCTTGCGCGCCGGCCTGAAGCTCAACTATGGCTGCGGCAACGGCACCTGCGGCATGTGCAAGGTGCGCGTCATCTCGGGCGACGTCACCAAGACGATTCCATTTGACTACCCGCTGTCGGAGGCCGAGAAGCAGCAGGGCTACACGCTGATGTGCGCCCACACGGCGGGCAGCAGCGAGATCACGCTGGAGTCGCTGGAGGCGGGCGGCCCGGCCGACATTCCGCCGCAGCAGATCGTGACCAGCGTGCGCGCGGTACGTGAACTCGCGCCCGACACGCGCCTGTTGCACCTGCAGACGCCGCGCAGCCACCGCCTGCGCTTCCTGGCCGGTCAGTCGGTGACGCTCGGTCGCGCCGGCACTATCGCCACTGCCGGTGACGATGCACAAGCCACCTACCCGGTGGCGAGTTGCCCCTGCGACGATCGCAATCTGCACTTCTTCGTTGCCCGCGAAACCGACACCGCGTTCTCGCAGCTGGTGTTCGACGGTTCGATCAAGACCGGCGACGCCGTGAACCTATGGGGGCCGGTCGGCGACTTCGTGCTCGCCGACAGCCCACGGCCCCTGGTCTTTGCCGCCTGCGATACCGGCTTTGCGCCGATCAAGAGCCTGATCGAACATGCGCTGTCGCTCGATGTCGCGCCGTCGTTGTCGTTGTTCTGGCTGGCCACACGCAGTGACGGCCACTTCCAGGCCAATCAATGCCGCGCCTGGTCCGAGGCACTCGACCCTTTCGAGTACGCGCTGTTCACCGACACCGACGCCGCAGTGGGTACGCGCCAGGTGGTGGCCGCCATCCGCGCAGACCTGTTCGACATCGACTGCGACTTCTACCTCGCCGGGCCCGAGGCCTTCGTCGACGCGCTGGGCGCGGCCCTGCTGGCCGCAGGCGTGCCTGCGGCACAACTGGTCTCGGAGATCGTGTGAGCGACGCCACCGACGACCCGGGCTGCAGCGGTGGCGAATCGTTCGCATTGCGCGTGCTCGGCGACAGCATGGCGCCCGAGTTCGTCGAGGGCGAGATCATCATCATCGAGCCCGACGGCGCCCTGCGTGACGGCTGTTTCGTGCTCGCCCAGCAAGCCGGCGAGTGGACCTTCAGGCAGTTGCAGCGTGCCGGCGACGCCTGGCGCCTGCATGCCCTCAACCCGGACTATGCCGACCAGGCGCTGGACGATCTCGGCGCCATCCACGGCGTGATCATCCAGAAAGCCGTTCCGGGCCGTCGCCGGCTCAGCAAACATTACCTCTGAACGAGCCGCCATGCCCTATTTCGTCTTCAGCGTCCGGCCCTTTGCACAGATCAAGCAGTTGGCCGAGTTCGCGGTGTTCAAAGAGGCCTCGCTGCACGCCAAGTCGCTGCGCAATGGCGAAGGTGCTGCGGACACCAAGATCAAGGTCATGTTTGCCGACAACGCGCAGCTTGCCGAAGACCTGCTGTGCCAGGTCCGCGAACCCGGTCCGAGCGGAGATGAGTGAATGGGATGACAGAGCCGACCGCACCAGCCAGCCGCCCCTGTTGTGAGGGGAGCCGCGGTGCGACGGCCTGCGTGTTTGCGCGGGCCTTGCTGGCGCGCACTGCCGTCTGCGAGCGCGCCGAGCGGCGCTCGGTTGGCGAGCGTGACCAGATCGAGTGCAGCTCACCCGTCGCCCACACCAATTGCAGCACCCTGGACGCGTTGCTGCATGAGCGGGCGCGGTTTGCATTGCGCCTGCCCGCACCGGGGCATCCGATCGTCCATGCCCAGTTGCTGAAGTTGCAATGCGGCGGCCTGGTGGGCCTGCAGCAGGTGCTGGACGCGCCGCAGACCGACGTTCACTGCATGGTCGGCCTGGCGCATGAGCGCCATGGCAGCCTGACCAATCTGCCCTGGGAGGCGATCGTGCAGACGATCAGACAATGGCAGGCACATCGGCCGCGCCGACCGCACAAGCCGACCACGCCATGACCGGCACTCGGACCGACGCGGCCACCGCGGTCGCCCCGCTCGTGCGCGCCGTGCAAACCAATTGCGACATTGCCGACGCGCGGCACGCCGCTGACATGTCGTTGTGCATCTACCTGCTGCAGATGCGCGAGTTCTATCGCTGGGAGCAGGGCCTGCCCTTCGGCGCCAAGCTCGATCGCCCCGCGGTCGGGCAATGGCTGGCGGCGCGCGAGGCGCTGTGGGCGGACCTCGAGGCCCGGCAGTTCGAACCGTTGCTGTTTGCAGGTCGCCGCTTCGATCCGCTGGACGCCGCCGCTTTGAACGCCGAGTTGACGCCTTTGGGATTTGTCTACGGCGCGGGCCTGGCCGCGGCCGACCGACCGGGCTTCTTCGTCGCCCAACTCGAGTGTCAGCAGTCACGCGGCGACGGTCTGCTGTTGCAGGTCTGCGGTCGCGAGTTGGCGCGCGGGCTGTTTGCGCCACCGGCCACGCTGGCCGCGGGACAGACCATCGTGTTGCGCCGCGAATCGCTGGCACGTTGGCTGTGGGAGAAGTTCGAGGTCTTCAGCTTGCGCGGCGCCGACGGACCATTCAAGGCGCTGGTCGACGCCTATGGCCTGCACGACGAGGCCGCCTTCGTTGCAGCCCTGCCGCAGCTGGTCGATGACCAATGCGAGACCTTGGTGCTGCACGAACTGGGTGAATTTCGCGCCGGGCAATGGCTGGGGGGTGGTTGGTCAGCCATGCGCCTGGCATTGCAACGGCGGCGCACTGACCTGCTGGTGCGGGCGGTGCGCGACCATATTGCCGACTTCGACGTCACCTTGCCCAGCCTGATCGGGCAGGGCAACCGGCCGGCGTTGCACTTCTGGTTCGCCAACTACGAAGGGCAGCGCGAGCGCCTGTGCCCAACCTTGAGCCGCGCCTATGGCGCCTGGCGCGGCGGCGACGAAGGGCGGGCGCTGCGCCGTGCGGCGCGCGCAGGGGCGCTTCACTTCAGGGCGCTGGCACAACAGGTGCTGGCACTGCACGCCGAACTGGGCGACCAGGCCGAGGCAGCCATCGACAAGCTGTTGAACGCACCCGAGGCGATCTGCCATGCGGGCGTGTGACGATTGACGGTTGTCATGTTCCGCGGCGTAGCGCAAATTGGCGCTGCACCGAGGGATTTCCCGCATGACCCATATTTCCGCATACGCTAATATTCGCGTTGAATTATATCAATGGTGCGCGCACCTGCGCGCCGTAGGCAGCGTGGCCTCACCGGGCAGTGCAATCCAGCCCCGGTGAAGCGCAGGACCTGCGTGGCCACGCGCCACGCGCGGCTGTCGCCACGCCAGAAGGACCCCAGTGGAAATGAACAACGAATCGGCGGGGCGCCTGATCAAGGCGCCGGAAAACTTTCTCGACCCGTCCGGCGTGCATCAGGTGTTCGCCGAAGCCAAGAACGGTCGGCGCGACTTCATTCGCAACGCCTTTGCAGCCGCGGGGGCGGCTGTGGCCGCGCCGATCGCCATGGCCGCGCCGACTCCGGTCGGCGCAGCCGGCGGCGACAAGAACATCCTCGAACTGCCCGAGCACACCACCGGCCTGGGCCAACCTGTCGTCACCGACGGTTATGGCAAGCCGTCGAAGTACGAGACCAATGTGCAACGTCGTTTCAGCCCGGGGCTGACGCAGACCACGCAGGCGTCGGTCTCGTTCGCGCCGCTGCAGTCGCTGTTCGGCATCATCACGCCGAGTGGGCTGCACTTCGAGCGGCATCACCAGGGCTGGTGGGACATCGACCCCTCCAAGCACCGCCTGATGATCAATGGATCCGACGACAAGATCCTGCGCCAGGCGATGGTCTTCACGATGGACGAGCTGATGCGCCTGCCCTCGGTCAGTCGCTTTCACTTCATCGAGTGCGGCGCCAACACCGGCATGGAGTGGGGCAACGTCGCAGTGCCGACCTGCCAGTACTCGCACGGCATGTTGAGCTGCAGCGAGTTCACTGGCGTGCCGCTCAAGGTCCTGCTCGACATGGCCGGCGTGGACTACAGGCGCGCGCGTTTCGTGCTCGCCGAAGGTGCCGACGGTTCGTCGATGACGCGCACGCTGCCGATGGCCTTGGTGGAGAGCGGCGAGGTCATCGTCGCCTATGGCCAGAACGGCGAGATGCTGCGTCCCGAGCAGGGCTACCCGCTGCGCCTGGTGGTGCCTGGGGTGCAAGGCGTGAGCTGGGTCAAGTACCTGCGCCGCATCGAGGTCGGAGACCAGCCCTATGGCAGCAAGGACGAAGTACTGCACTACATCGACCTGATGCCCGGCGGTCTGCACCGGCAGTACACGAGCACGCAGGAGTGCAAGAGCGTGGTCACGACACCTTCCGGCGGCCAGGTGCTGCTGGACCAGGGCTTCTACAACATTAGCGGCCTGGCGTGGTCCGGCAGGGGCAAGGTCAGCCGGGTCGACGTGTCGACCGACGGCGGTCGCAACTGGCGCACCGCACGCCTGGAGTCGCCGGTGCTGAGCAAGTGCCTGACCCGCTTCAAC
>JANOPR010000726.1:0-4307 GCA_031421955.1 Burkholderiales bacterium | reverse complement strand
CTTGAGCGGGTGCGGCAGCGCTTGCCCGCGGCGCAACACGCCCAGGCCCGAGCCCTCCTGCAGGAAGATGTCGACGATCACTAGATCGACCGGGTGGTCGACCTGGTTGAGCCAACTCACGGCGGTCGATTCGTCCGCGGCGCTGCCGACCACATCGACCGGCACCAGCTCCTCGAGCGTGGCGATCAGGTTTTCGCGGATGACCGGGCTGTCTTCGACGATGTAGGTCTTGAGCGGATGCATGGGCGGTGGCAGATTTTCTGGATCACGGCGCGGTGACTTTGCGATGGCGCGATCACGATGCTGGCCGGCAGGGCGCCTCGCCGTCGGTCAATACGCATCAGGATCAACATGGTCCGATGGTGCCTGGGGCGGCATGCCAGCGCCACCGGTCGCGGGCCCGAATCGTTGTCGGACTTGTCCTGCACGACGCGCCACGGGGGCTGGCACTGCAGGCAACGCCGTAGGACAGCAGCTACGTCGCGTCGCGACGGTGTCCGATGGGCGAGCCGCCATCGGCCTTGCACACTCTTTGGGCTGCAAGAGTGCCGTGGTTCATTTCGAACCTCGGTCGCCACTGCGCCTTACCGGAGAACTTCATGTACAGAGTCTCAAAAATTGCACTCGCGGTGGCCGGACTGGCGATGGCCAGCCATGCTGCCGCACAGGTCACCCTGTTCGAGCACGACGGATTTCAAGGCCGTTCCTTCAGCACCAGCCAGCCGGTCAACAACCTGGAGCGCTCGGGCTTCAACGACCGCGCCTCGTCGGTCGCGGTGCGAGGCGATCGCGCGGAACGCTGGGAGGTCTGCGAGGACAGGCGCTTCCGCGGCAACTGCGTCATCCTGCGCCGTGGCGACTATCCCTCTTTGGCCGCCATGGGCCTGAACGACCGCATCACGTCGGTGCGTGCCGTCAGCCGCAATGCACGTTACGACGACGACCGCTATGCGCCGACGCCGCCGCCGGTGCAAGTCAGCCAACTCGTGTTCTACGAATTCGAAGGTTTCAAAGGCCGCAGCTTCACGGCCGATGCACCCCTGACCGACTTCCGCCGCAGTGGCTTCAGTGGCCGCGCCGCGTCGGTCGTCGTCACTGGCGCGCGCTGGGAGATTTGCGAGGACGCGCGCTACAGTGGCCGCTGCGTCGTGTTGCGCCCGGGCCAGTATGCGTCGCTGGCGGCGATCGGCCTGGATGACGGCATCTCCTCGGTTCGCGCCGTGAACGATTCGGCGCGCATCGATGACGGTCGCTATGCGCCGATGCCGCGCCCGCCGCAAGTCAGCCAGGTCGTCTTTTATGAGCACGAAGGTTTCCAAGGCCGCTCACTCACCGCCGAGTCGCCGGTCGCCGACTTCCGCCAAAGCGGCTTCAACGACCGCGCCTCTTCGGCCGTGGTCCGCGGCGAACGCTGGGAAGTCTGCGATGACATTGGCTATGGCGGCCGTTGCGCCGTGCTGCGCCCGGGTCAGTACGCATCGCTGGCCGCGATGGGCTTGAACGACAGGGTGTCATCGGTTCGTGCCGTGAACCTCTCGGCCCGCGTCGACGACGGTCGCTATGCACCGCCCCCGGTTGCGGTCTACGACTACGGCCGACGCAATGACGAGCGGCTCTACCAGGCCAATATCACCTCGGTTCGCGCCGTGGTCGAAGACTCCGGCCAGCGCTGCTGGGTCGAGCGTGAACAGGTGGTGCAGGATCAGCGCAGCGGGACCAATGTGCCCGGCGCGCTGCTGGGCGCTGTGATCGGCGGCGTGCTCGGCCACCAGGTCGGCGGCGGCAGCGGCAAGGACGTGGCCACCGGGATCGGCGTTGTCGCCGGTGCCGCGATCGGCGCCAACAGCGGCCGCTCGGGTGGCGGCCAGCAGGTGACGACGCAGAATGTGCAGCGCTGCACCTCGTCCCCGAGCCAGGCTCGCCCCGCCTACTGGGACGTGACCTACAACTTCCGCGGCGTCGAGCATCGGATGCAGATGATGACGCCGCCAGGCGCCACGGTGTCTGTCAACGAGCAGGGTGAGCCGCGCGCCTGACAACCGGCGCGACGTGTTGAGCATCGCGGCCCTTCGGGGCCGCTTTTTCGTGGCCCGACGTGATCGGCCGCGGATCGGCGCCGATGCGTGGTGCAGGATCGGGGCGGGTGTTGCGGGCAGCTTTGGGGGCCGCCATCCCGCCTAGCCTGGATATTTCACGCACCCCCGTAGAAGCGAGGACGGCATTGCCCTTTGAAGGCCCGTTTATCGAGGTGTCGAATCTTGATGAGCGAGCGGGCAATGCCGAAGCCAAACTGTAGCGAAGAAGTTGACGTTGGGACCATCGATTTCGGCCGGCTTGGCCGACGCGTGGTGGAGGGTCGATTCGACGGCGGCAGCATGACCAGCGACGCCGGCGTGATGCTTCTGGGCGAGGTCGATCGCAAGCTCGGATTGCTCGAAGCTGCCGCGCAGTGCATCGCCGACCCGCGCAGCCCGCTGCTGATCAAGCACGGCGTGCGCGACATGCTGCGCCAGCGCGTCTATGGCCTGGCGCCGGGCTGGGAAGACCTCAACGATCATGGCGCGCTGCGTCAGGACGTGGCTATGCAAACGGCTGTGGGTGTGGACCGCGAGGTCGCCAGTGCGCCCACGCTGTGCCGGCTGGAGAAGTGGGCCGACCGCGCCACGGCGTGGCGCTTGCACCAGGTGCTGGTCGATCAGTTCATTGCCAGCTTCAAGAGCGCGCCCGAGGAGCTGGTGCTGGACTTCGACGCCACCGACAACCCGCTGCACGGCCAGCAGGAGGGTCGCTTCTTCCACGGCTACTACGACAGCTATTGCTACTTGCCGCTGTACGTGTTCTGCGGGCAGCAACGGCTGTGCGCATACCTGCGCCCCAGCCGCATCGATGGCGCGCAGCATGCCGCGGCGATCTTGAAGCTGCTGGTGCGTCGGCTGCGCCGGGTGTGGCCCAGCGTGCGCATCATCTTCCGTGGCGACTCGGGCTTTTGCCGCCAGCGCATCATCAACTGGTGCGAGCGCTCGGGCGTGCACTACATCGTGGGCCTGGCGCGCAACACACGCCTGGAGGCCCAGGTCGAGTACGCGCAACTGGCGATGCAGGACCAGTACGAGCAGACCGGTGTCAAGCAGCGCCTGGTGGACGAGTTCAGCTACGCCGCGCAGAGTTGGCCGCACGAGCGGCGCGTCATCACGCGGCTGGAGTGGGGCCAGCAGGGTTGCAACCCGCGCTTCGTGGTGACCAACCTCGCGGGCGATCCACAGTCGCTGTACGACGAGCTGTACTGCCAACGCGGCGAGGCCGAGAACCGCATCAAGGAGGCCCAGGTCGGGTTGTTCGCCACCCGCACGAGTTGCCACGTCATGCGCAGCAACCAGTTGCGCATGCTGCTGGCAGCACTCGGATACGTGCTCATCGAGCGCTTGCGCGCGCTGGCCTTGCAGGGCACGGCGCTGGCCTCGGCCCAGGTCGATACCTTGCGCATCAAGCTGCTCAAGGTCGCGGCGGTGGTCACGCGCAACACGCGGCGCATCCGCTTGTACCTGGCCTCGCACTGGCCCAGCGCGGACGTCTTCGCGCACGCGATGAGCCAGTTGCGCTCACCCTGAAGTTCATACAGCGCGTGGCCTGCGCGATGACACAAAAATGGCCCGCAACCCAAGCCGGGGTGGGGGTTGTCACGGGCCGATCACGCTCAATGCACGTCGCCAGCCGCGCAATGCACTTTAGCCGTGCCAACCAAGCCCTTCAACGCCTCACCAAACGCCCTTCAAGCCATCCAGTCGTCGTCGCGTGAAGTGTGCGGGCTAGGCCCTCGGTGCGCGATGTGTCTGATCGCAGGCGTGGCGCCGCAGCGCCGGTCGTGCGGGCCGCCCCCGTCGCCGCCCTTGGGCGGGCGGGTCGGCCGTGTCGCCTACTGCGCTGCAGAGGCGGCCGTGCCCACTGCAGCGGGCGGAGTCGGTGCCACGATCTCGCGCGTGACCAGCTCGCGGGAGATGCCGCCGCCGGCGACGCTGCCGCTGGTGGTGCCCTTGCCCTGGATGCGCGCCACGCAGTCACTGCGATCGGGCTCGGGCAGCGGCTCGCAGCGCTTGAGTGCGTTGCGCGCGTGTGAGCCGGGTTCGGTGTCCGCGTTCAAGTGTTCCTTGCTTGCGCGCACGGCGCCGGCTTCGCGCAGGCACGCAGCCCTGTCGGTGCCCTGCGGGGCGATCCGGCAGGCGGCCACGTCGCGCTGGTAGCGCGCCTGCGACTCCGATGGCGCGGTCTTGCTTGCGGCCAGCGCGGGCGACGCGCTCATTGCCGCGCTC
>JANOPR010000725.1:0-1559 GCA_031421955.1 Burkholderiales bacterium | reverse complement strand
CCGCGCAGCTCAACGAGCGCGACGGCAAGCTGCCCAGCGCCAGCAGGATGTTGTTGCGGATCGCGGGCATGTAGGCCTTGAGCAGTTCGCCCGCCTTGGCGTCGGCAAGTTCGAACGTGATCCCGACCTGGGCATAGCGTTCGGCCTCGCGATCGGCCAGGTTGACCGTGAAAGGATCCAACGGTACGAAGGTCGGCGCGCTCTTCAGGTCGGGCTTGGCTTGCTTGACCTCGACGGCCTCGGCCACTTCGCCGCCTTCAGCCGCCGCTGCTGCTGCTGCTGCCGCCGCCGCGCGTTTCTTCATGATCCAGAACGCTGCGCCGCCACCGGCGGCCAACAGCAGCGCCAGCACCGCGATGATGACGATCATCTTCTTGCTCAAGCGCTTCATGCTCCAGCGCTTCTTGACGGGCGCAGCATCGACCACGTCGGCAGTGGCGGTGGCGGTTGCAGCGGGTGCGGCGGACATGCAGGGCTCCTGTACGGGCGGGTCGGCAGCGCGCGCGGCGCCGCCGTGGGGTTCACAGCACGATTATTGAAAGCGGGCCGATTGCGTAAGCCCGGATAAGCGGGCGATTTGTTCGCTTGCTTGCGCTGTCGTCGAAACGGCGCCGCGGGTGCTGCCCGGCGCGGGCTAGGCGACCAGGTCGACCAGACCGCGCGCCGCGCGCAGCGGCAAGCCAGGGCCGCCAGCGCCGGCTCCCGACGTGGCCGCGGGTCCCGAGTGACCCGGCAGGGGCCGCGGGTGTTCACCCTGCGCACCCGAGCGCGCCTGGCCATCGGAGACGCCGCCGCCGGCCAGTGTCATGCCGTTGTCGTGCAGCGCCGCGGCCAGCGTGGGCAGGCTGGCCTCGATGGCCGCGCGCGTGCTGGCAAGTGCCGCATGGAAGTCCACGCGCGCTTGCGTGCCCTCGAGCACGATCCTCACCGCCACCGGCCCCATGTCGGCGGGATTGAGTGTCAAGCGCGCGAACTGCAGGCCTTCCTGGATCAGCCAACTGACCTGGGTGGCCAAGGCCGGCGCAAAGCCCGGTGAGTCGATGGCCGCGGCCAGGTGGGCCGCAAACGGTTGTGCCGCTGCCGGCGTGGCTACAGCGGCTGCTGCCACTGCCGCACCGGCGAACGGCGCGGCGCCTGCCGGCCATGGGGGTACTGCCGTGGCCGGGGCCTCGGAGGCCGACTTGGCGGGCGGCGTTGCGGCTGCGACAGCCGCCGGCGCGGCCGCCGGCGCCTTTGCCGCAGCGGGCTCGGCGTCGACCGGCAGAGCGCCTGCGCTTGTCGGCGCCACCAGCCCACCCAGGGTCGGCGCTGGCGTGCGCGATTTGCCCGGCGCGGGGGCTGCCTTGTCCGGCGACGCGGCGTCGAGCGAGAGCGGGCTGGCGAGGTCGGCGTCGGTGCCCGCCTCGACCTGCGTGCCCGAGGCAGCCACCAGGAGTGCGGCGCTGGCGGCATCCGCAACCAGGGGCACGCTGGGCCCGCCCGGGGTGGGCAGGACCGCGTCGCCCGAGACCGGGGCCTCGGCGGGCTCTTCGGCCTGGGCTTGCGCGCTGCCGCAGGCC
>JANOPR010000724.1:0-12031 GCA_031421955.1 Burkholderiales bacterium | reverse complement strand
GATCGCCGAGCCCAGGTGGGCTTCCTTGGCGAAGGCGCTCATGTCGCTGTCCCAGCCGAAGGCCAGCTTCTTGTTCTTCTCGGCGGTCTGCAGCACGGCCGTCGAGTCGGTGTTCTGGAACAGCACGTCGGCGCCGGCGTTGATCAGGCTCTGCGCGGCCTCGCCTTCCTTGGGCGGATCGAACCACTTGCCGATCCAGACCACCTTGGTCTTGATCTTCGGGTTGGTGCTCTGTGCGCCCAGCGTGAAGCTGTTGATGTTGCGGATGACCTCGGGGATCGGGATCGAGCCGACCACGCCCAGCGTGTTGCTCTTGGTCATCGCCCCGGCGATGATGCCCGCCAGGTAGGCCGCTTCGTAGGTGCGGCTGTCGTAGGTGCGCAGGTTGTCGGCGGTCTTGAAGCCGGTGCCATGCTCGAACCTGACGCCCTTCGTGTCGGCGGCGACCTTCATCATCGGGTCCATGTAGCCGAAGGTGGTGCCGAAGATCAGCTTGTTGCCTTCACTGACCATCTGGCGGATCACGCGCTCGGCGTCGGCCGCCTCGGGCACGTTCTCGACATAGCTGGTCTTGACCTTGTCGCCGAACTCGGCCTCGACCGCCTTGCGGCCCAGGTCGTGGGCGTAGGTCCAGCCGGCGTCACCCACCGGGCCGACATAGGCGAAGGCAATCTTCAGCGGCTCGGGCTTGGCAGGTGCGGCAGCCGCGGTCGGCGTAGCAGCGGGCGCAGCGGCGGCAGGCGCCTCCTTCTTGCCGCAGCCCACCAGCGCGGCGGTGGCGGCGGCGGCGGCCAGCGCCGCCAAGCGGAACATGTTTCGCTTCTTCGTGTCGATCATGAGCTTTCCTCGGGAGTTGAAGAAATGGGGATGCCGAAAACGGCGATTATGGTTGCTCTTCGGGCCCGACTGCGCACCCGCCAGCGGTCGGCGGCACTGCGGTCGACATGCTCGCACAGCCCCCGGGCCTGCCCATACCGGCAGGCGCATGACCAGCATACGCCATCCTGTATGCAGTCGAGGCTGGCCGGGCGCACCTCCGTGCGGCGCGGTCACTCCCGCATCAACGCCAACGACTCGGAGTGGAATTCCCGCTGGTACAAGATCCACACCACGCCGGCGCTGCCCAGCGCAAACGCGAGCGGCGAGAACAGCCAACCGGCGGCGGCAAAGGCAAAGTAATAGGCGCGCGTGCCGTCGTTGAACGATTCGGCCGCCAGCCCCATCATGGCGCCGGCGCGATCGGCAAACCTGTTGCGCGCGGCTTCGCCGAGTTGCGGAAACTCGTCGTGCGCAGGGGCCGATGCCACCAGCATCGCGCCCAGGCTGTATTGGCGCAGGCTCCAGGTGAAGCGGAAGAAGGCATAGACGAAGATGCCTGTCAACAGCACCAGCTTGAGGTCCAGGAGCAGCGCCGTCGTGCGCGCCGTGAACGGCAGTTCGGCTATCAGCACGCTGGTGTGCTCACCCGAGCCGATCAGGGCCAGCAGGCCACCGACGATCAAGATCGTGGTCGAGGCGAAGAAGCTCGGGCTGGTCGACAGGTTCTGCAACACCACCGCATCGAGCACTCGCACTTCGCGCTTGGTCGCCGCGAGCATCCATTGCCGGCGCACACGGTTGCCGGCCGCCAGCAGCGAGGGTTGCGCCGGTTCGCGTCGCTTGGCAAAGCGCGCGTAGCCGATCCAGGCGAGAAAGAACCAGGCCAGTGCCGCCCAGTCCCACCAGGGCAACACCGTCACGAGCTTGGTCACGGCATCGATCATGCGCCGCACTGTAGCGCGGCGCTACTCAGGTCATATGCGCCGAGCACTGATGGCGCGGCTTCGCCTCAGGCCACCGCGGCACGCCGCTGATCCAGGCTCAGGGTGCCCGCGCCCAGACCGAACACGACGAGCAGGCCACCGACGACCGACAGGTTCTTCATGAACATCAGCTGCTGCATCATCTGCTGGTCGGCCGGCATGGCCCAGAAGTTATGGAAAAGCATGGTGGCCAGCAGCGTGAATGCGGCCAGCACCAGCGCCGCCCAGCGCGCGTGCCAGCCGACGATCAACAGCAACGCGCCGGCCACCTCGAGCGCCGCGGTGCCCAGGGCCAGCAGCTGCGGCAGCGGCAGGCCCTTGCTGGCGATATAGCCGGCGGTGCCTTCGAGGCCCGCAAACTTGCTCAGGCCGGCAAGCAGAAACATCATTGCCAGCAGGATGCGCGCGATCAAAACGGGAAGGCCTTGGGTGTTCATGGGGAATCTCCAGAGAGTTGATGAAATTGGGAATCAGGGAGCGAGGTCGAAGACGAGGACTTCAGCGTCGCGGCCCTGGTCGAGCACGAGACGCGGCTCGCCATCGAGAGTCGCAGCGTCGCCGGCCTGCAGCGCCTGGCCATTCACGCTGGCAGCCCCGCGCACGAGGTGCACGTAGGCCAGGCGCTGCGGATCCAGCGCCAGTTCGGCGCGCTCGTCACCGTTGAACAGGCCGGCGAAAATCGACGCGTCCGAGTGAATCGTCACCGAGCCGTCGCGGCCATCGGGACTGGCCACCCGGCGCAGGCGGCCGCGCTTGTCGGCGTCGGAAAATGCTTTCTGTTCGTAGCCCGGCTCGATGCCGCGGCGATCGGGCAACAGCCAGATCTGAAGGAAGTGCGTGGTCTGACCCGCGGCCTGGTTGAACTCGCTGTGGGCGATGCCCGAGCCCGCAGTCATGCGTTGCACCTCACCGGGCACGATCGTGGCGCCGTTGCCGAGGCTGTCCTTGTGGCCCAGCGCGCCGTCGATCACGTAGCTGACGATCTCCATGTCGCGGTGGCTGTGGGTACCGAAGCCTGTTCCTGGCGCGATGCGGTCCTCGTTGATCACGCGCAGGTTGCCCACACCCATGTGCGCCGCATCAAAGTAGTCGGCGAAGGAAAAACTGTGAAAACTCCTCAGCCAGCCGTGATCGGCGTGGCCGCGGTCCTGGGACCTGCGCAGTGTCAGCATGGCGAAGCACTCCTTTGCATGCCCTCACTGTAGGGGGCGCCTTGCGCGTCAGGAGCGGGCCCCCGTTGAAGGCCGCGTTCAAATAAGATGAAGCACCATGGCCGATCCGCGCAACGCACTCACCCCCGACGCCCTGTCGATGATGGACAGCATCGCCCGCAACGGCAGCTTCGCGGCGGCCGCACGCGAACTCGGTAAGGTGCCCTCGGCGCTGACGTACAGCGTGCGCCAGCTCGAAGACGCGCTGGACGTGCTGCTGTTCAACCGCCGCTCGGGTCAGGCCAAGCTCACGGCCGCCGGCGAAGAATTGCTCGGCGAAGGCCGACGCCTGCTGGCCGAGATGGATGCGGTGGCCAACCGTGTCAAGCGCGTCGCCTGCGGTTGGGAAACCCAACTCACCGTGGCCTGCGACGGCGTGATTTCGCGCCTGACGCTGTTCGAACTGTGCGAAGCCTTCTATGCCCTGCGCCCGGATGCCGAACGACCCGACAGTGGCCCCGGCACGCGCCTGCGCCTGCGCACCGAAGTGATGAGCGGCACCTGGGAAGCGTTGATGTCGGGTCAGGCTGACCTGGCCATCGGCGTCGGTCTTGGCGGGCGCGTCGTGCCGGCAGGCGTCGAGGTGCGCCCCCTCGGTGCGATGGACTTCGTGTTTGCGGTCGCGCCGCACCACCCGCTGGCCACCGTCGACGGCGCCATCCCCGACCATGAACTGCTGCGCCACCGCGCGGTCGCAGTGGCCGACTCGGCCCGCCACCTCGAGCCACTGACGCTGAACCTGCTGCCGGGGCAGGAGGTGTTCACGGTGGCCACGGTGCAGGCCAAGGTCGAGGCCCAATTGCGCTGCCTGGGCTGCGGCTACGTCGCCGAACCGCTCGCACGCGAGCACATTCGCGCCGGTCGTCTCGTGGTCAAGACCTTGCAGCGCGAGAACCCGCGGGTGCGCCTGGGCTACGCTTGGCGCCAGAGTGCCACGCCGCAGCCAAAGAAGGCGCCGCAGGGGCTGGCGCTGGCCTGGTGGCTGGAGCAATTGGACCGTGCCGCGACGCGCAGCGCGCTGCTGGAGCGGCATGCAGGCATGGTGCAGGCCGTCGACTGATGGCTTCGCCGACGGGCACCTATGTCGGCCGCTTCGCGCCGTCGCCCAGCGGCCCCCTGCATGCCGGGTCGCTCGTGGCCGCACTCGCCAGCTGGCTCGATGCGCGGGCGCAGGGCGGGCGCTGGCTGCTGCGCTTCGAGGATGTCGACGGCCCGCGCACCGTGCCTGGCGTCGACGGCGTGATCACGCGGCAGCTCGCCGCGCTCGGTCTCGAGCCTGACGCCGCACCGGTGTGGCAGTCGCGACGCAGCGCACTCTACGAGCGCGCGCTGCAACGCCTGCGCACAGCGGGCCTGAGCTATCCATGTGGCTGCACGCGACGCGACATCGACATCGAGCTGGCCGCCCTCGGTATCCCGGCCGCACGCGGCGACGAACGCATCTACCCCGGCACCTGCCGCGCCGGTCTGGGCAGCCGACCCGCCCGCGCCTGGCGCCTGCGCTGCGGCAGCGAGGCCGCACCGGTTTTCATCGACTGGCAGGACCGACGGCTGGGTGCCCAGCACCAGGACGTGACGCACGCCGTGGGCGACTTCGTGCTGCAGCGTGCCGACGGCCCTTGGGCCTATCAGCTCGCGGTGGTGGTCGACGACGCCGAACAGGGCGTGACCGACGTCGTGCGCGGCGAAGACCTGGCCGACAACACCGCGCGCCAGATCCACCTGCAACGCTTGCTGGGGCTGCCCACGCCGCGCTACCTGCACACGCCGCTGGTGCGCGACGCACGCGGCGAAAAGCTCTCCAAGAGCCATGGCGCCTTGCCCATCGAGCCCAACGAGCCGATGGCCGCACTGCGCGCGGCCGCCGTCGTGCTCAATCTGGTCGTGCACGAGCGCAGCAGCGTGGACAAGTGGTTGCAGGGCGCCGCACAGGCCTGGCGCCAACGCTGGCCGCCGGCGCCGCACGCGGCTGTGTAGGATGGCTGGATTCATCAACCCCAAAGGCATTGACGACATGACCACGACCCCGAGCGGACTGCATTACGAAGACACCACGGTCGGCAGCGGCGCGGCCGCGCAGTCCGGCAACAAGGTTTCCGTGCACTACACCGGCTGGCTGCACGACGCCGCCGCCGCAGATGGACGAGGCGCCAAATTCGACTCCAGCAAGGACCGCGGCGACCCGTTCAAGTTCAACCTCGGCGCCGGCATGGTGATTCGCGGCTGGGACGAAGGCGTGCAAGGCATGCAGGTCGGTGGCACGCGCGTGCTGCGCATCCCGCCCGAACTCGGCTACGGTGCGCGCGGCGCCGGCGGCGTGATCCCGCCCAACGCGACGCTGGTCTTCGAGGTCGAGCTGCTCAGCACCTGATCGCCAAGGTCGGGGCGCGGCCGCCATGCTGCGTCCGCGCCCCCCCGGGGGGAGCCCGGCCACATGGGGCGGCCCGGTGTTGCCCTGAATTGAGCCACTTTCGGCCCTCACCTCCGCGCATGGGTGCCACCTGTCGCGTACAAGAATCGCCGCCAGCCTCCCCGCCGGGGCGGCGTGCCGGGCGTGCGCCGCCCGGCGTCGGACACTGGCCCGCGGGAGGCAAGCTGCATGTCCTGGCTGCAACGACTGATCGGCCACGTCGCCGCCCTGCCGCTGGCCATTGCCGTGGCCGGCGGCGCGGTCAGTGTCGGCGGCGCGGCCTGGCTGCATGCCGACATCGAACAGGTCGCGCGCGAGCGCTACGAGCGCGCAGCCAAGCAGGTCGCGTACGAGATCGCGCGCAGTTTCGACCAGGTGTACTTCGGGCTTAGCGGCATGGCCGGGATGTACGCCGCCTACGCCAGCGTCGGCAGCGAGGAGTTCCGCAACTACGTCGAGGCGCGCGACTTGCCACGCGAGTTCCCCGGGGTGCGCGGCTTCGGCTTTATCGAGCGTGTGATGCGCGCCGATGTCGATGCCTTCAAGGCCAGTGTCCTGGCCGACGGCATCCCTGACTTCACGATTCGCCAGTTCGACAATCACGCCCACCCGGAGCTTTATCTCGTCCGCCAGATCGAGCCCTATGCGCCCAACGAGGCCTCGCGCGGCCTGGATATGGGCAGCGAAGAGCGCCGCCGTGAGGGCCTCGAGCGGGCCATCCGCACCGGGCAGCCGACGCTCTCGGCGCCGATCATGCTGGTCCAGGACAGCGCGCGAACGCCTGGATTCATGCTCTACCTGCCGGTGTTTCGGCGGGGCACCGACCCGAGCACCGAAACGCAACGGCGACGCAGCCTGGTCGGGGTGCTCTACGCGCCGATCGTGGCGGCTGAGTTGCTGCGGCCCGGCAGCGCCGCGGCCGCCGCGCGAATCGGTTACGCGCTCTACTTCGGCGACGACGCGGCGCAGGCAGCCGACCTGGCCTTCGACAGCCACCAGCCGCTGGGGGTGCGCCCCGGCGTGGCGCCGATGGCCGGTGAGACGACCTGGCGATTCGAGGGCACGCGGGTGATCGAGATCATGGGCCGCGCGTTCACGCTGCGCACCGGCACCACCAGCGCCTTCAGCGGCACGCTCTACCAATTCGCGGCGCTGCTGACCCTGGTGGGCGGCCTGCTGATGACGGCCCTGCTGGCCTGGCTGGCCTACCTGAGCAGCTCGGGCCGCCAGCGCGCCGAAGCCCTGGCCCGGCACATGACGGTCGACCTCGAACGCCTGGCCCAGGTGGTCAGGCACACCTCCAACGCGGTCGCCATCAGCGACCGCGAACTGCGCATCAACTGGGTCAACGAGGGCTTCACCCGCATCAGCGGCTACACGCAGGCCGAAGCCCTGGGCCGCACACCCGGCGAGTTGCTGGGCAGCGACAAGGCCGATCCCGCGGCCCTGAGGACGCTGGCCGAGTCGGCGCGGACCGGTGTCGGCTGCCGGGTCGAGGTCCTCAACCGGGCCAAGGACGGCCGCGAGTACTGGATCGACACCGAAGTCCAGCCGCTGCACGATGCGCACGGCGAGCTCACCGGGTTCATGGAAGTCGGCAGCGACATCACTGCGCGCAAGCAGGCGCAGGCCGCGCTGCACGCCAGCCAGTCGTTCCTCGACCGCACCGGGCGCATCGGTGGCGTCGGCGGCTGGGCGCTGGACCTGCGCACGCAGGCCCGGCAATGGACCGACCAGACCTGCCGCATCCTGGAGATCGAACCCGGCCGCCAGCCCACGGCCGAGGAGGTCATGGCCTTCTACCCGCCGGAGTCCCACCAGGCGATCCAGCAGGCCCAACAGCACAGCATCGCCAGCGGCGAGGGATTCGACCTCGAAGTCGCGGCCATCACGGCCAAGGGGCGGCCGATCTGGTTGCGCCTGGTCGGCGAAGTCGAGTTCGCCGACGGCCGGGCGCTGCGTGTGGTCGGTGCGCTGCGCGACATTACCGAGCGCCGCGCGCGGCAGGCCGAACTGCACCGCACCAACGAAGTCCTGCACAGCGTGCTGGAGAACCTGCCCTGCGGCCTGAGCGTGTACGACGCCCAGCTCCAGCTGGTGGCCGCCAACACCGAATACCGCCGCCTGCTCGACTTGCCCGACGCCCTGTTCGCGACCGCACCGGTGCAGCTGGCCGACGTCATGCGCGTGACTGTCGCGCGCGGCGAGTTCGGCCCGGGCGACCCCGCGGCGATCCTGCACTCTGTGCTTGAGCGCGTGACCCGGCGCAGCGCGCGCCACCAGACCGAGCGCCTGCGCCACGATGGCCTGCCGCTGGAAATCCGCAGCGCGCCGATGCCAGGCGGTGGCATGGTCACGACCTTCAGCGACATCTCCGAGCGCAAGCGCAACGAGCAGGCACTGCTGCAGCGCGAGCGCCTGATGCGCCTGGTGATCGACAGCTTTCCGGGCGCGCTTGCCCATTGGGGCGCCGACC
This sequence comes from Burkholderiales bacterium, assembly GCA_031421955.1. GTDB lineage: Bacteria > Pseudomonadota > Gammaproteobacteria > Burkholderiales > Burkholderiaceae_C > CADEEN01. The sequence goes on along the minus strand of JANOPR010000724.1, from coordinate 4,132 downwards.
TGCGCTGCACCATCGCAAACCGCGCCTACCAGGGCTGGCTTGGCCTGGACCCGCAACAGATGGTCGGGCGCACGCAACGCGAGCTGTTCGGCGAGACCACCTTCGCCGCCAACCAAGCCTCGATCGCCGCCGTCCTGCGCGGCGAAGAACAGCACCTCGAGCGCTCGCGACTCAACCCCGACGGCAGCACGATGCACTATCAGCTGCACTACGTTCCCGACCGCGAAGGCGATGCGGTGAGCGGCTTCATCTCGGTCGCTATCGACGTCACGCCGATGAAGACGATCCAGATCCAGCTCGAGGAGCGCACGGCCCAGGCCGAGCAGGCCAGCGTGGCCAAGAGCCGGTTCCTGGCCAACATGAGCCACGAGATCCGCACCCCGATGAATGCCATCCTGGGCATGCTCGCGCTGCTGCGCAAGACCGAGCTGACGCCGCGCCAGGCCGACTATGCGCACAAGACCGACGGCGCCGCCCGCTCGCTGCTGCACTTGCTCAACGAGATCCTGGACTTCTCCAAGGTCGAAGCCGGCAAGATGAGCCTGGACCCGCACCCTTTCCGCATCGACCAGTTGCTGCGCGACCTGTCGGTGATCTATTCGGCCAACCTTGGCGGCAAGCCGGTCGAAGTGCTGTTCGACGTCGACCCGGCGTTGCCGCGGCACCTGGTGGGCGACGCAATGCGCCTGCAACAGGTGCTCATCAACCTGGGCGGCAACGCCATCAAGTTCACGGCCGAAGGCGAAGTCGTGATCACACTGGCGGTGCAGCGGCGCGACGCTGCCACGGTCACGTTCGAGATCAGCGTGCGCGATACCGGCATCGGGATTGCGCCCGAGAACCAGGCCCGCATCTTCAGCGGCTTCACGCAGGCCGAGGCCTCGACCACGCGCCGCTACGGCGGCACCGGCCTGGGGGTGTCGATCAGCCAGCGCCTGGTCGCCTTGATGGGCGGCGAGCTCATACTCAGCAGCACGCTCGGCCAGGGCAGCCGGTTCCACTTCTGTCTCACCTTGCCTCTGGCGCCCGAGACGGTCGATGAAGCGCCCGTCGCCACGCTGCCGCCACGGCCCCTGCGCGCCCTCGTCGTCGACGACAACCCGACGGCGCGCGAAGTGCTCGAACGCATGGGCCAATCGCTGGGCTGGACGGTCGACATGGCGGCCAGCGGCCAGGAGGCCTTGGCGCTGCTGCAGGCGCAGGTGCAGGCCGGCGGCGGCAGCGCCTACCAGGCGGTGTTCGTCGACTGGCAGATGCCCGGACTCGACGGCTGGGAGACGAGCCGGCGCATCCGCAACCTGGGTCTGGCGGGCCAGGCGCCGGTGGTGGTCATGGTCACCGCCCATGGCCGCGAAATGCTGAGCCAGCGCAGCCCGGCCGAGCAGCAGCTGATCGACGGCTTTCTGGTCAAGCCCGTGACCGCATCGATGCTCTTCGATGCCGTGGTCGATGCCCGCTCGGGGCGCGGCACGCCGCACCCCTCGCAGGCCGCGCGAGTGACTGCGCCTGCCGGCGCCAGGCGGCTGGCCGGCCTGCGCCTGCTGGTCGCCGAGGACAACTTGAACAACCAGCAGGTGGCGCGCGAGTTGTTGGAGGACGAAGGCGCCATCGTGCAGATCGCCTGCCACGGCCAGGAAGCGGTCGAGGCGATCGCGGCCGCCGAGCCGGCGTTCGACGTCGTGCTGATGGACTTGCAAATGCCGGTGATGGATGGCTTCACCGCCACCCGCCGCATCCGCCAGGACCTGGGCCGGCTGACGCTGCCGATCGTGGCCATGACCGCCAACGCGATGGCCTCGGACCGCGAGGCATGCCTGGCCGCCGGAATGAATGAGCATGTCGGCAAGCCCTTCGACCTCGACCACCTGGTCGAGGTGCTGCGCCGCCTAAGCCCTCGCCACGCCACCGGCGGCGCGGACGCCGATCCCGCGGCGCCGGCGCTGGCAACCGGGTTGTCCCCCGCCGCCCTGGCCGCGGCGGCCAATGCAGGACTCGATGTCGGCGCGGCGCTGGCCCGGCTGGGCGGCAACCTGGGCGTCTACAAGCGCCTGCTGCGCAACTTCGTGCGCGACCTGGACGAGCCTTCCAACAACCCGGCCAGGCAACTCGAACAGGGCCAGGTGGCCGAGGCCACGCGCAATTTGCACACGCTCAAAGGCCTGGCGGCCACGCTGGGCGCCGCGGCGCTGGCCCGCCACGCGGCCTGCGCCGAAGAAGCACTGGCGGCCACGCCCGGCGCCAGCCCGGCCGCCGGGCCCCTGAAGGCGGCGATCGACGCACTCGGCGCCTGCGTCGAGCCCCTGCGAGCGGTGTCGCTCGCGCTGGACAGCGAGCCGAAACCGCAATTGCCCGAGGCGACCGGCAGCGCCACACCACAGGACAGGCTCGAGATGACGCGGGATCTGGAGGCCCTGGCGGGCCTGCTGCGCCAATCCGACATGGCCGCCATCGACGCCATGGCGCTCTTGCGTACGCGCTTTGCCGCGACCCTGGGCCAGGGCCTGGAGGGCCTGGACGACGCCGTCAACGGGCTGGACTTCGATCGCGCAGGCGAACACTGTCGCGACCTGCTGCGGGCAGTGCGCAGCACGGACGTTGCCTGATGAGCCGCAGGGCCGCTCCCAAGGCGAATGCCGCAGTGCGCAGCACGGAGGTTGCCTGATGAGACTGCCGCCGACACCCGAGAGCGGCCCGCACCCGGCGCTGGTCAGCGACCTTGAGCGCCGGCCGCGGCTGCTCGTGGTCGATGACCAGCCAGCCAACGTGCAGGCGCTGTACCAGGCCTTCGCCGCCGACCACCAGGTCTACATGGCCACCGGCGGCGAGCAGGCCCTGGCGCTGTGCGGCACCCAGCAGCCCGACCTGGTGCTGCTCGACGTGGTCATGCCCGGCCTGGACGGCTACGAAGTCTGCGCCCGGCTCAAGGCCGACGCGACCACGCGCGACATCCCCGTGATCTTCGTCACCGCCCACAACGACGAGGCGGCAGAAACGCGTGGCCTGGCCGTCGGTGCGGTGGACTTCATCGCCAAGCCGATCAATCCGACCATCGTGCGCGCCCGCGTCAAGACCCATCTGACGCTCAAGCGCCAGTCCGACCTGCTGCGCCAATGGGTCTACATCGACGGCCTGACCGGCGTCTGCAACCGGCGCTACTTCGACGAGCAGTTGAGCCGTGAATGGGGCCGCGCCATGCGCCAGGGCGCAACATTGACCCTGGTGCTGATCGACGTCGATCACTTCAAGCTCTACAACGACCACTACGGCCACCAGGCCGGCGACGACTGCCTGCGCCGCATCGCCGCGGCGCTCAAGGGCGGCCTGCATCGCCCCGTCGACCTGCTGGCGCGCTACGGCGGCGAGGAGTTCGCCTGCCTGTAGCCCGACACCGAGATCCCCGGCGCGCTCGAGTTGGCCCAGCGCCTGGGCCAGCGCGTCGCCGAGCTGCAGATCGAACACGCGGCGTCGACCGTGGCCCGCGCCGTGACGGTCAGTCTGGGTGTCTGCACGCGGCGCCCCGATGCCAACGGCAGCGCAGCCGACCTGCTGCGCGACGCCGACGCGCAGCTCTATCTCGCCAAGTCGCGCGGCCGCAACCAGGTTTGCGGCACAGGCACGCCCGCGACCTGAGGCCGGCAGCAGCGCCCTGGCCTGGGCATGGCAGCCGCTGCCTGCTCAGGCCGGCGCCGACCCCAGGTTGGCCAGCATCTCATCGACCATCGCCTGCAAGTCGTAGCGTGCACGCCAGCCCCAGTCACGCTGTGCGGCGCTGTCGTCGATCGAGCGCGGCCACGAGGCGGCAATCGCCTGGCGGAAGTCGGGCTCGCAGTCCATCGTGAAGGCGGGCAGGCGCCGGCGGATCGCGCCGGCGATCTGCAGCGGCGTGAAGCTGATGCCAGCCAGGTTGTAGGCGTGGCGCTCGGGCACTTCCGCTGGCGGCGCCTCCATCAACTGCAGCGTGGCGCGGATGGCGTCGGGCATGTACATCATCGGCAGCGCCTGGTCTTGGTTCAGGAAGCAGGTGTAGCGGCCCTCCTTCAAGGCAGCGTGAAAGATCTCGACGGCGTAGTCGGTGGTGCCGCCGCCGGGTGGTGTTTTCCAGCTGATCAGGCCGGGGTAGCGCAGGCTGCGC
>JANOPR010000723.1:0-2468 GCA_031421955.1 Burkholderiales bacterium | reverse complement strand
AACACCGACGACATGCGCGAGGCGCCCAGCCGCGTGATCGTCGCGGAGCTGACCCGCCGTGGAGCGCAGGTGCGTGCCTACGACCCGGTGGCGGCGCAGGAGGCAACGCGCGTGCTGCGCGACGTGGCCGGGCTGTCGATCGTCGACTCGGCCGCCGCCGCATTGCAGGGCGCCGACGCGCTGGCCATCGTCACCGAGTGGAAGGAGTTCCGCACGCCGGACTTCGAGGCCATTCGCGTGGCGCTGCGCACGCCGGTGGTATTTGATGGGCGCAACCTGTACGAGCCGGCGGTGATGGCTTCATTCGGGCTCGAGTACCACTGCATCGGCAGGGCGGCAGTGGGGCCTCACCTGCGGGCGTGAACCGGATGCATGATCGCACCCCAACAACACTATTTACCGTGTTGTTTACAATACTGCTCCCGACCCACGGAGGACTCCTGCCATGGCCCACATCACCGCAAACGACCTGAAAACCCGCGGCATTGCCGCCATCGAGGCCTCGCTTGGCGGTGGCCGTACCGAAGCCTTGGTATCGGTGCGTGGCGCCGAGCGCTATGTGGTGATGGAACTGGCGCAGTACCAACACCTGCGCGAATGCGAGCTCGAGGCCGCGCTGGCCCAGAGCCGGGCCGACATCGAAGCAGGCCGGTTCACACTCGAGTCACCAGCGGAGCATGTCGCGCGGCTACACGCCATGGTCGCCGCCGACACGCCCAAGAAGCCTGCGCGCAAGACTGCCGGACGCCGCGTTCGTTGAACCGGGCCGTGGCTGTTGTCCTGGCGTGGCCATGCCCTACAAGATCATCTTCACCGAGCGCTACACGCGCATCGCGGCGCGCTTCCTGAAGCGCCATCCTGACATGGCACGCGCCTACGAAAAGACGCTGGCGCTGCTGCAAGTCGACCCGCAGCATCCGTCGCTGCGATTGCATGCGCTCGGCGGCCGGCTGCAAGGTGTGTACTCGGTGTCGATCAACCTGTCGTATCGCATTACGCTGCACCTGGTTGTAAAGGAGCATGAGATCGTGCCGCTCGATCTGGGCGACCATGACGCAGTGTATTGACGGCGAACGGGCTCGCGCGCTCATCGATTTGCCGCGTTTTGGATGCGGGCCTGATGTCGTTCACCGCGCCGTTCAGGCGCAGGCCCGGTAGGGCGACCGCCGGGTACGGGGGCAGGCGGCGCTCGACGAGCGCAGGGGCGACGCGCCTCTACAGCCTTGCACTTCGATCACCTCCCGATCAGAATACATGGCGCCTCGTTGCCACTTGCAGGCACACTGCGAGTGTCGCGCTCGCTGGTGACTTACCAGAAGACCCGAGCCGAGTTTCTGACTCATGGAGCCAGAGGCGCACCGGCATACGCGGCCGGCGGTGTCTGCCCTGCACCTAAAATTGCCGCAACTTCAACGAGTTGCCGATGACCGCCCCCACCCCGCAAGATGCCGCGCCCGCCGTGGCCATAGTGCCCGCCGACGAAAACAAGTTGATTGCTGAGCGCCGCGAGAAGCTGGCCGCGATCCGCAAGCAGGGCATCGCCTTCCCCAACGACTTCAAGCCGACGCACCACGCGGCCGACCTGCAACTGCGCCACGGCAACACGCCCAACGAGGAACTCGAGCCGCAGGCGATTCGGGTGGCCGTGGCGGGGCGCCTGATGTTGAAGCGAGTGATGGGCAAGGCCAGCTTCGGCACCTTGCAGGATGCCTCGGGCCGCCTGCAGCTGTTTGTCACGCGCGACGCGCTCGGCGAGGCCGGCTACGAGGCCTTCAAGCACGGTGACCTGGGCGACATCGTCGGTGCCGAGGGCGCGCTGTTCCGCACCAAGACCGGCGAACTGTCGGTGCGTGTGGCCAAGCTGCGCCTGCTCACCAAGAGCCTGCGCCCGCTGCCCGACAAGTTCCATGGCATGACGGATCAGGAGCAGAAGTACCGCCAGCGCTATGTCGACCTGATGACCGACGACGCCGCTCGCGCGCGCTTCGTGGCGCGCAGCAAGGCCGTCTCGTCGATTCGCAATTTCATGGTCGAACATGGCTTCCTGGAGGTCGAGACGCCAATGCTGCACCCGATCCCGGGCGGCGCCAACGCCAAACCGTTCGTCACGCACCACAACGCGCTGGACCAGGAAATGTTCCTGCGCATCGCGCCCGAGCTGTACTTGAAGCGCCTGCTGGTCGGCGGCTTCGACCGCGTGTTCGAGATCAACCGCAACTTCCGCAACGAAGGCATCTCGGTTCGGCACAACCCCGAGTTCACGATGATGGAGTTTTATGCGGCGTACTGGAATCACCACGACCTGATGGACTTCACCGAGAACGTGTTGCGCCACGCGGCGCGCGCCGCGGCCGGCACGGCCACACTCAGCTATGCCGGCAAGCCGGTGGAGCTGGACCGGCCGTTCGCGCGCCTGTCGGTGCGTGACGCGCTGGTCGAGCACGCCGGCCTGAGCGTTGCCGAGGCCG
>JANOPR010000722.1:0-2661 GCA_031421955.1 Burkholderiales bacterium | reverse complement strand
GCTTCACTTCCTCGAGATGCCCCCACTGGCCCGCGTTCATCACGTTCGTGATGATGAGGCCGAGCTTCTTGTTGTACGAGACGCCGTTCCAGTTGCCGCCGCCGATTGCGCCTGGAAACATCACGATGTCCTGGTTCAATTTCCACGGCGTATAGGGAACCGAGTCCTGGAGTTTGTACTTATCCCACAGCGCCGCGCAGTAGGCCGTGTGCTCGGGTGAGATGGTCGTCGGCAGCTCGCTTTTCTTCATGGAGATGCGGGCCAGCGGCGGCGGTTTGACCGTGAACGGCTGTGTCGGCGAGGTCTTCTCGCCAGGCACGGTGCTTTGCGGAACGGGGCGCTCCTCGATGCCGAACAGCGGCGCGCCGGTCACGATGGCATGGTTGTCGACGCCGGGAACCCGCGTTCCGAGCAGCACGAAGTCCTCGGGCTTCTTGAGCTTCACCGCGCGGCCCGTGGGCACCGGCAGCGTCGCGGCCTTGGCGACCAAGGCGCCGTACGCCAGCGAGCGGCCGGAGCTGCGGTGCTGCACCGCGCCGCTGGCCGCCTGGCATTCACTTGCAGCCACACCCCAGGTGGCGGCGGCCGCGTCGACGAGCATCGTGCGCGCGGTGGCGCCCAGGCGGCGGAAGGCGTCGTAGTTGTGGCGCACGGACATGCTCGCGCCGGTGAACTGCTTGCCGTAACGCGCATCGAGGTCGCCCTGCTCGACGACGACGTCCTTCCAGGGGACTTCGAGCTCCTCGGCGATGACCATCGGCAGGGCGGTCTTGATGCCCTGACCGATCTCGCTCTGCTTGGAAACGATGGTCACGCGGCCATCGGGTGCGATGCGCAGCAGCGCGTCGAGCTGCAGCCGGCCCTGCGCGTCGATCGCAGCGACGGGTGCGGGCCGTCGCGACGACACTTCGCGCTGGATCGCCCAGCCGATCGCGAGGCCGCCTCCGGCCACGCCGACCGCCGCGATGAAGCCGCGACGGCTGAGCCCCTTGCGCGGTGCGGGCGTGCTCACTTGGCGCCCCCGCTTTTCTCGATCGCGATCTCGGCCGCACGCAGGATGCCCGCACGAATGCGCAGGTAGCTCGCACAGCGGCAGATGTGCCCGGCCAGCGCTTCATGGATGTCGTGCTCGGTCGGTCGCGGCACGCGCGCGAGCAATGCAGCGGCGGCCATGATCATCCCGGCCTGACAGTAGCCGCACTGCGGTACATCGAGCTCCTGCCAGGCGAGCTGCAATGGGTGGGCCGCCACCGCGTCCAGCCCCTCGATCGTGGTCACGTGCGCGGCACCGACCGCAGAGACCGGCATGCTGCACGAGCGCGTGGGCACGCCGTCGACATGCACCGTGCAGGCGCCGCATTGGCCGATGCCGCAGCCGAACTTGGTGCCGGCCAGCTCGAGCTGATCACGCAACACCCACAGCAGCGGGCTGTCCGGCGCAGCGTCGACCGCCTTGGCCTGGCCATTCACCTGCAGCTTGAATCTTGTCATTGGGATGTCGTGGCTAAGTTGGCGCGCCAACCCGGCTACTTCTTCGCCGCCTTCTTCGCCGCAGGGCGGGCCTCGTTCTTGGCCAGCAACTGGTCAAGGTTGTTCATGATCTCACCCTCGATGGTCTTGGCGAACGCGCCGAGCAGGAAGCCGAGCTTGGCCTGCAGGTCGAAGTGGTCGGCCGCGACGATCAACTGGCCGGTCACGCCCGAGCGGGTGAACTCCACCGTGTCGCTGGTCTCGCCCTCGAGCACGCTGCACTCCATGTCGAACTTCTTCTCCACCTCTTCGGCCCATTGCCAGGCCACCTTGCGCGCCTTGGCCAGGCCCAGGCTGTGCTTGCGGTGGATGTTGATGTGAGCCATCAGCCAGTCTCCCTTGATCAGATCGCCTTCAGTGTGGCCTGCCGCTCGGCCTTGGGCAAGTCGGCGAGGCGCCGCACTGCGGTATAGAAACGCGCAAAGTCGCGGCCCTCGCGCTCGAACAGGCGCTCGAAGTGCGGCACCAGTTCGTTGTAGGCCGCCAGCACGCCGAAGCTCGCATTGTTGGCGCGTTCGAACCAGCCGTCGTAGCCGGCAAAGCCGGCCCAGCGCTCGGCCTTCAGCCTCGCGTAGTCGGCGCGCAACTCCGCCATCAACCGAGCCTTGCCGGCGCGCTTGTCGGCGTCGCCGGCGCTGCTGCGGTAGAGCGCGTCCAGGCGCTCGCGGTAGCGGCCGGTCAGCTCGCGGAATTCGACGCGGCGGGCATTGAACGCCGCGTACTGTTCACGCGCGCCCTCGCTGGCCTGCTGTGCCAGCCAGCGCGCGCCGCCGATCCGCTCGACCGCGGTGGCGAAGGATTCGTTGAACGTCGTGTCATCGGGCGCATAGACGACCTGGTGCGACAGCTCGTGAAAGACGAGTCGCGCCAATTCGCCCTCGGGCCAATGCAGGAAGGTGTTGAGCAGCGGGTCGCCGCCAAGCCAGTCGAGCTTGCCCAGGGTCGAGTACGCCGGCACGCCGTAGACGGTGGTTTCGAGCCCGCGCGCGCGCAGGGCGGCGGCCTCGTCATGGGCCGCAGCCTGGTCGTAGTAACCGCGGTAGCCGACGCAGCCGACGACCGGGAAGCACCAGGTCTGCAGCGTCAGCGACAGCTCGGGCGCGGCGACCACGTTCCACACCGCGGCGCTGC
>JANOPR010000721.1:0-1752 GCA_031421955.1 Burkholderiales bacterium | reverse complement strand
CGCGACGACCGCCGCGTGCGCGCCAGCCTGTTTTCGCGCCTCAGCGGCGAACAGCAAAGCCGCCTGGACGAACTGCTGACACTCATCCACCTGAAAGACCAGGCACAGCGCACCGCCGGGTTGTTGAGCCACGGCCAGAAGCAGTGGCTGGAGATCGGCATGCTGTTGATGCAGGAGCCCAAGCTGCTGCTGCTCGACGAGCCGGTGGCCGGCATGACCGACGAAGAGACCGAGCGCACGGCCGAATTGTTCCTGTCGCTCGAAGGCCAGCATTCGCTGGTGGTCGTCGAGCACGACATGAAGTTCGTCGAGCAGCTCACGCAAGGCCGCAAGAAGGTCACCGTGCTGCACGAAGGCAGCGTGCTGGCCGAGGGCCTGCTCGCCGACGTGCAGGCGAACGAAAAAGTCGTCGAGGTGTACCTGGGGCGATAGCCCCAGGTGCACCTTCGGTGGAATGTTCTTCTCCCCCGAGCCCCCTCCGCGAGGGGGCTCCAGAATGAAGCACGAGGTCGATGGGCGATGCTCAGCGTTGAAGGACTGAACCAGTACTACGGCGGCTCGCACATCCTGCGCAATGTCGCCTTCGAGGCCCGCCTGGGCGAGGTTACGGTCATCCTTGGCCGCAACGGCGTCGGCAAGACCACGCTGCTGAAGAGCCTGATGGGTGTCGTGCCGGTGAAGACCGGAAGCGTCAAGCTGGGTGGCCAGGACATCACCCGCGCCACCTCGTATGAGCGCGTGCGCCGCGGCGTCGGCTATGTGCCGCAGGGCCGCGAAATCTTCGGCCGCCTGACAGTGCAGGACAACCTGCGCATGGGCCTGGCCACCCAGCCCGGCGGCACCCTGATCCCGGCCGCGCTGTTCGAGCTGTTCCCGGTCTTGAAGCAGATGCTGCAACGCCGCGGCGGCGATCTCTCCGGCGGCCAGCAACAACAACTTGCGATTGCCCGCGCCCTGGCCGCCGGGCCGAAGCTGCTGATGCTCGACGAGCCGACCGAAGGCATCCAGCCGAGCATCATCAAGGAAATCGGCCGCGTCATCCGCATGCTGGCCGACCGCAAGACGATGGCCATCGTGCTGGTCGAGCAGTACTACGATTTTGCTGCTGAGCTGGCCGACCAGTACCTGGTGATGGAGCGCGGCGAAATCGTCGCCCGCGGCCGCGGCCAGGACATGGCGGCCGACGGCGTGCGGCAGAAGATGTCGATCTGAGCGCTATCGACGCTTGCCGATCGCACGGCGAATCATCCACTCGCGTAGGGGCCCGACCCGCTCCGTGTCGATGGTCAGTACCCGACCCGGTGCGGAAATCCAGATCGTGCGATTCGCTGGCGTGAAGCAGTCATTCGGGTGCCTTGCGCGACGGTCGGTCGACCGCCCAAAGCCGTGAACGCCGGGATGGAGACCGGTCCGCCGTGATTGCCGCCAGGCGCGTGGCTACTTCGGCGTCTCGTAGCCCGGGCGCACCCGCGCCTTCGTCGCCAGCCCGGAGGGATCGAACAGCACCACCAGTTCGGTGGCGGCACGCGTTGTCTTGTCGGAGCCGCGCCATCGATAAACCCACACCTCAAAGCCACTGTCAAACGAGATGACGATGGCGGTTCCGAGGGCGGCGACGACATCGGCCTTGGTGCTCTTGCCAAGGACGACCCTGTTCATGGCGGCCTGTGGCGCGGGGGACTCGCCCGTCGGGGTGCGGGCCGATCCGGGGCCTTGCGGCGAAGGGTCGAGCGTGCCGGTGGTGACGCAGCC
>JANOPR010000720.1:0-5907 GCA_031421955.1 Burkholderiales bacterium | reverse complement strand
CATGGTGCTGGTGCTGGTCGACGGCAAGCGCAGCGCGGCCGACCTGCAGCAGATGCTGGCCGCAGCCACGCCCGAGGCCCTGCGCTCGCTGCTCGACGAGGGCTACATTGCGGCGACGCCCGCGCCGCGCCGCGCCTCGAGCAGCAGCAAGTCGAGCGCGACGGCGCCGACCACCGAGGCGCCCGCGTCGGTATTCAAGGCCTCGATCATGCCCAGCCGCTTCGATGTGGCTTCCAGGCCCGGCAACGAGGACGCGACCGACGAGCAACGCGCCCAGATCGAACGTTCGCTGCGCCGGGCCCTCGGACCGACCGCCGACTCGCTGGTCGAAACCGTGCGCCAGGCGCGCACGGTCGGTGACTTGATCGAGGTGCTGAAGACGGCGCAGCGGGCGATCAGCAATGCCCGCGGCAAGGACATCGCCGACGAGTTCGCGTCACGCTACGGCTCGCTTGACGGCCTCTGACGCGGCGGCCGCCGCAGCCGGCCCCAAGTTGCCCCCAAGACGGCTGCGGCGTCGGCCCCCCAGGGCGCCGACGGGGCCCTCGCGCGGCGCCTGGGCGTGGCCCGCTTGGGGCGGCCGGGCGCGGGCTAAATGCAGCGCCCGCCGTCGACCTCCATGCACACGCCCGTGATCAGCGCGGCCTCGTCGCTGCACAGGAAGCAGGCCGCGTTGCCGAGATCCTCCGGTGTGGAGAGGCGCCCCAGCGGAATCGTCGCGAGAAACTTGGCGCGCATTTCGGGCGTGTCCTCGCCCATGAAGGTGGCCAGCATCGGCGTCTCACCGGCCACCGGGTTGAGCGCATTGACGCGAATGCCGAAGGGCGCCAGCTCGACCGCGCAGGCGCGCGTGGCGGTGATGACCCAACCCTTGCTGGCGTTGTACCAGGCCAGCCGCGGGCGCGGGCTGACGCCCGCCGTGCTGGCCATGTTCAGGACCACGCCGCGCAGGCCCTTGGCGTCCACGGCGCGCGCTTTGAAGCGCGGCACGATCTCGCGCATGGCCAGGTAGATCGCCTTCATGTTGACCGCGCAAAGGCGGTCGAACTCGTCCTCGGGCAGGCCCTCGAGCGGCTGCGGGCGGTGGCCGACGCCGGCGTTGTTGACCAGGATGTCGATGCGCCCGAAGTGCGACTCGGCCGCTTCCAGCATCGCGCGCACGTCGGCGGCCACGCTGACATCGACTCGCAGCGCCCGCGTCGCCGGCCCGGTGCGGGCCGCCACCGCCAGCGCGGCTTCGAGATTGAGGTCGGCGATCAGCACCTGCGCGCCTTCGCTGACGAACTTCCTGACGATGCCCTCGCCGAAGTCCGAGCCGCCGCCGGTGACGATCGCCACCTTGTCCTTCAAGCGCATGTCACTCACTCCTCAGCCGTGCTGGATAGCCACCGTCTTCAAGGTCGAGAAGCCGTAAAGCGCCTCGAAGCCCTTCTCGCGGCCATGGCCCGATGACTTGACGCCGCCGAAGGGCAACTCGATGCCGCCGCCGGCGCCGTAGTTGTTGATGAAGACCTGGCCACACTTCAGGGCCCGCGCCACGCGTAGCGCGCAGCTGCCGTCGCGAGTCCATACCCCCGCCACCAGGCCGTAGGCGGTGCCGTTGGCAATGCGGATCGCGTCGGCCTCGTCGTCGAAGGGGATGACCACCTGCACCGGGCCGAAGATCTCTTCCTGCGCCAGCGTGTGTGTGTCGCCGACCGGCGCGAGCAGGGTCGGGCGCACGTAGAAGCCGCCGCGGGGCGCGTCACCGCCGAGCGTGCCTTGCGCGGCGATCCCCAGGCCGCTGTCGCGCGCGATCGCCAGGTAGCGCTCGACCGTCTCGCGCTGGCGCGCCGAGATAAGCGGGCCCACGTCCAGGTCGTCCAGCGCCGGCCCGACGCGCAGCGTCTTGTAACGCTGGCTCATGCGCTGCACGACTTCATCGAAGCGCGAATGCTCGACCAGGATGCGCGACGCGGCCGAACAGGTCTGCCCGGCGTTCTGGATGCCGGCGTTGACCAGGAAGGGCAGGGCGGCGTCCAGATCGGCGTCGGCGAACACGAGTTGCGGGCTCTTGCCGCCGAGCTCCAGCGTGACGGGAATCGTGTTCTGCGCGGCCGCGGCCTGCACCAGGCGCCCGACGGCCACCGAGCCCGTGAACGACAGGTGGGCCACGCCGGGGTGCGCGCTCAGTGCCGCGCCGGCTTCTTCGCCCAGCCCCGCCACCACGTTGAGCGCACCGGCGGGCAGGCCGGCTTCAAGCGCCAGTTGTGCGAAGGCCAGCGCGCTCAGGCAGGCTTCCTCGGCCGGCTTCAGCACGCACGCATTGCCCATGGCCAGCGCGGCGCCGACGCTGCGGCCGATGATCTGCATCGGGTAGTTCCAGGGCACGATGTGGCCGGTGACGCCATGCGGCTCGCGCAGGGTCAGCGCGGTATAGCCGGCGGCAAACGGGATCGTTTCGCCCATCACCTTGTCGGCGGCGCCGCCGTAGAACTCGAGGTAGCGCGCCAGCGCCAGCGCGTCGGCGCGGGCCTGCTTGAACGGCTTGCCGACATCCAGCGCCTCGAGGCGGGCCAGGTCGTCGGCCGCCGCGAGCACGCGCTGCGACAGCTGCATCAGCGCGCGACCGCGTTCGGCGGCGCTCAGCCGGCCCCAATCGCCCTCCAGCGCGGCCTGCGCCGCGACGACCGCCGCGTCGATGTCGGCGGCGTTGCCGCGGGCGATGCGCGCCAGCTGGCTGCCATCCGACGGATTGAACTGCGGCAGCGTCGCGCGCGTCGCGCCGTCGCGCCAGCGGCCGCCGATGAACACATGATTGGTCGCACCGAGCAGGGGCAGGGTTTGCATGGTCGCAAGTGTGACGCAACCGCTGCCGGGCCGCCCCAAGGCGGTTGCGCGCTCTTTTGGGGGGCTGACGCCAAAGGCGTCTTGGGGGCCGTCGTTTCGTGACGATGCAGGATACTCCGCCGCCACCATGCTGCTCTTCCTGCTCCGGCGCGCCGCCACCTTCGCCGCCACGCTGTTCGTCGCGTCGCTGGTGGTCTTCGCGGTGCTCGAGCTGCTCCCCGGCAACCCGGCTCAGCTGATGCTAGGTGACACCGCCACCCCGGAGTCGATTGCCGCGCTCGAAGCCCGGCTCGGCCTGGATCAACCGGCGGGCTCGCGTTACGCGAACTGGATCGGCGGCCTGCTGCGTGGCCAGAGCGCGATGAGCTACGCCTACGACACCCCCACCTTCGAGCTGATCGCCGAGCGCCTGCAGGTCAGCCTGCCGCTGGCCTTGCTGGCGATGGCGCTCACGGTGGTGGTCGCGCTCGCGCTCGGTGTCTACGCCGCGTCGCGCCACAACCGCGCTGGCGACCTGGGCGTGATGACGCTGTCGCAGCTGGGTGTGGCTGTGCCCAGCTTCTGGCTGGCGATCTTGCTGATCCTGCTCTTTGCGGTGCAGTTGCAGTGGGTCAGCGCGGGGGGATTCCCGGGTTGGAGCGGCGACGAGGGCGGGGGCGAAGGGGGTATTTGGCCGGGCCTCAAGGCGCTGCTGCTGCCCGCACTCTCGCTGGCCGCGGTGCAGGCCGCGATCCTGGCCCGGGTGACGCGCTCGGCGGTGCTCGAAGCCCTGCGCGAAGACTATGTGCGCACCGCGCGGGCCAAGGGCCTATCGCGGCGCGCCGTGCTCTGGCGCCATGTGCTGCGCAACGCCATGATCCCGGTGCTGACGATCATGGGCCTGCAGTTCGCCAACCTGATCACGGGTGCCATCGTGGTCGAGAACGTGTTCGTGCTGCCCGGCATCGGCCGCCTGGTCTTCCAGGCCATCAACAACCGCGACCTGGTGCTGGTGCGCGACGTGGTCATGCTGCTGGCCGCGGTGGTGGTGGCGATCAATTTCGTGGTCGACGTGCTGTACGCGGCGATCGATCCGCGCCTGCGCTTGGGGAGCACGTGAGCCGCGCCGCGCCGGGCCGTCCCAAGCAAGCGGCTCCTCCCCGCGGGGGAGTGGCCGCGGTACGCCGCGGTCGAGGGGCTGTCATGTCGCACCCGAGCTTCGTGGTCGGCGCGGTGCTGGTCGCGCTGCTGCTGCTCGCGGCCGGACTGTCCTTGCTGTGGCAGCCCTACCCGCCGGCCGAGATCGACATTCCGAACAAGCTCGCGCCGCCATCGGCTTCGCACTGGCTCGGCACCGACAGCCTGGGCCGCGACATCGCCTCGCAATTGCTGGTCGGCAGCCAGAACTCGATCGTGGTCGGCGTGGTCGCGGTCGGCATCGGCCTGAGCCTGGGCGTCCTGCTGGGCTGCCTGGCCGCGGCGCGGCGCGGCTGGCTCGAGGAACTGGTGATGCGCCTCGCCGACTTCACCTTCGCCTTCCCGGCGCTGCTGTCGGCGATCATGCTCACCGCCATCTACGGCCCGGGCTTGTTGACCAGCATCGTGGCCATCGGCATTTTCAACATCCCCGTCTTCGCGCGCCGGACGCGGGCCAGCGCGCGCAGCGTCTGGACGCGCGACTATGTGCTGGCCGCGCGCGCCGCGGGCAAGGGCGCCTGGCGCATCACCACCGACCATGTGTTGCCCAACATCGCCAATGTGCTGATCGTTCAGGCCACGATCCAGTTCGCGCTGGCCATCCTGGCCGAGGCCGCGTTGTCGTACCTGGGCCTGGGCACCCAGCCGCCGCAGCCGAGCTGGGGGCGCATGCTCAACGAGGCCCAGACCATGATGTTCCAGGCGCCGCTGCTGGCGGTGTACCCCGGCGTGGCGATCGCGCTGGCGGTGCTGGGCCTGAACCTGATGGGCGACGGCCTGCGCGATTTGCTCGACCCCAAACTGGCGAGGCAACGATGACCAAGACCTTGACGATCGACTTCGTGTCCGATGTGGCCTGCCCATGGTGCGCGGTCGGCCTGGCTTCCTTCGAGCAAGCGTTGCGCGAGCTGGGCGACGAGGTCAAGGTCGAGCTGTCCTTTCAACCCTTCGAGCTCAACCCGACGATGGCCACCGAAGGCGCCGACGCGGCTGAGTACCTGATCGCCAAGTACGGCATGTCGCGCGAGCAGCTGGTCGTGAATCGCCAGCGCATCGTCGATCGCGGCGCCGAAGTCGGGTTCCGCTTTGGCGAACGCAAGCATGTCTGGAACACCTTCGATGCGCACCGGATGCTCTACTGGGCCGGTGTCGAAGGCCCGCCGGGGAGTCAGCATGCGCTGAAGAAATCGCTGTTGCAGGCCTATCACGGAGAAGGTCGCAACCCCGGCGCGCACGACGTGCTGCTCGAGCTCGCAGGCGCTGTGGGTCTCGATGTCGAGCGCGCACGCGTCGTGCTGGCGAGCAAGCAATTCAGCGACGAAGTGCGCGCAGCCGAGCGCTTCTGGCAAGAGGCCGGCATCGACGGTGTGCCCGCCGTGGTCATCAACCGCCGCCACCTGATCCAGGGCGGCCAGCCACCCGAGGTGTTCGCGCAAGCGCTGCGCAAGATCGCCGCCGAAGGCTGATGCACCATGCCGCGCAACATCGAAATCAAAGCCCGCATCGACAGCGTCGAGGCGATGCTGTCGCGCGCGCGGGCCTTGGCCGAAGACCCGCCGCAGGTCATCGAGCAAGACGACACTTTCTTCCCTTGCGCCCACGGCCGCTTGAAGCTGCGCGATTTTGGCGACGGCTGCGGCGAGCTGATCCACTACGAGCGCGCGGATGCCCAAGGCCCCACGCGCTCGGACTACATCTGCGCGCCCACCTCCGACCCCGCGACACTGCGCGACGCACTATCGCGCGCCCTCGGCGTGGCCGGCCGCATGCGCAAGACGCGGCTGCTCCTGCTCACCGGCCAAACGCGCATCCACCTCGACCGCGTCGAAGGCCTCGGCGACTTTCTAGAACTCGAGGTCGTGCTGCGCGAAGGCCAGGACGAAGAGGAGGGCGTGGCCATCG
>JANOPR010000719.1:0-4029 GCA_031421955.1 Burkholderiales bacterium | reverse complement strand
GGAACCGGGTCCGGCAGGCGCAGCCGCATCCGATGTGGGCGGGCGTACCTGACGGCGCCTGGTTCTACTTCGTGCACAGTTTCTACGCCGAACCGTCGGACGCGCGCCACAGCGTCGGGCTCACCGACTACGGCGCGCCCTTTACCTCAGCCTTGGCGCGGGATAATATTTTTGCCACCCAGTTCCATCCTGAGAAGAGTGCCGCCGACGGGCTGAAGCTGTACCGTAACTTCCTCGGCTGGAAGCCGTAGTTCACCTGCCCATCGCTCACCATGCTGCTGATACCCGCGATCGATCTCAAGGACGGTCACTGCGTGCGCCTCGAACAGGGCGACATGAAGGCGTCCACGACCTTCGGCGAAGACCCAGCAGCCATGGCGCGGCGCTGGGTTGCGGCCGGCGCGCGGCGGCTGCACTTGGTCGACCTGAACGGCGCCTTTGCCGGAAAACCGGTCAACGAGACGGCGATCAAGTCGATCATTCGCGCGGTCGGCGACGAAATTCCGGTGCAGCTGGGCGGCGGTCTGCGCGATCTCGACACCATCGAGCGCTACCTCGACGACGGTCTGAGCTACGTGATCATCGGCACCGCCGCGGTCAAGAGCCCGGGCTTTCTGCGCGATGCCTGCACCGCGTTCGGCGGCCACATCATCGTCGGCCTGGATGCCAAGGACGGGAAGGTGGCCACCGACGGTTGGAGCAAACTGACGGGCCACGAGGTCATCGACCTGGCCAAGAAATTCGAAGACTACGGCGTCGAGGCCGTGATCTACACCGACATCGGCCGCGACGGCATGCTCACCGGCATCAACATCGAGGCCACGGTCAGGCTGGCGCAGGCGCTGACGATCCCCGTCATCGCCTCGGGCGGCCTGGCGAGCATGGCCGACATCGAGGGTCTGTGCGCCATCCAGAGCGAGGGCGTCAGCGGCGTGATCTGCGGCCGCGCGATCTACAACGGCGCGCTGGACTTCGGCGCGGCGCAGCGCAGGGCCGACGAGCTCAGCAGCGAGTCGAACTGAGACGCGCCCGAGGGATGCTCGCCAAACGCATCATCCCCTGCCTGGACGTCACCGGCGGGCGCGTCGTCAAGGGCATCAACTTCGTCGAGCTGCGCGATGCCGGCGACCCGGTGGAGATCGCGGCGCGCTACAACGAGCAGGGCGCCGACGAACTCACCTTCCTCGACATCACCGCCACCAGCGACGCCCGCGACCTGATCCTGCCGATCATCGAGGCCGTGGCCTCGCAGGTCTTCATCCCGCTCACCGTGGGCGGCGGCGTGCGCAGCGTGGCCGATGTGCGGCGCCTGCTCAATGCCGGCGCCGACAAGGTCAGCTTCAACTCGGCTGCGGTCGCGCGCCCCGAGTTGATCCGCGAGGCCAGCGACAAGTACGGCGCTCAATGCATCGTCGTCGCCATCGACGCCAAGCGCCAGGCGGGCGGCGGCTGGCATGTCTACACGCATGGCGGGCGCCAGGACACCGGGCTGGATGCGGTGGCCTGGGCGCGGCGCATGGCCGAGATGGGCGCGGGCGAGATCCTGCTCACCAGCATGGACCGCGACGGCACCAAGAGCGGCTTCGATCTCGAGCTCACGCGCGCCGTGTGCGACGCGGTGCCGGTGCCCGTGATCGCCTCGGGTGGTGTTGGGGCACTCGAACACCTGTCCGACGGGATCCGCATTGGCGGCGCCGACGCGGTGCTGGCCGCGAGCATCTTTCACTACGGCGAGTTCACGGTGGGGCAGGCCAAGGCGCTGCTGGCGCGCGACGGCATCGCGGTTCGCCTGTGACGCGCCACATGCGCGGCGGCCCGCCGGGCGAAGTCCGCCTGATCGGTGGCCGGTGGAAGCGCAGCAAGCTGCCGGTGCCCGACCGGCCGGGGCTGCGCCCGACGCCCGCCCGAGTGCGCGAGACCCTGTTCAACTGGCTCGGCCAGGACCTCACGGGGTGGCGCGTGCTCGATGCCTTTGCCGGCAGCGGCGCCCTGGGTTTCGAGGCCGCATCGCGCGGCGCGGCCGAGGTGCTGCTGCTGGAGCGTGATGCACTGCTGTTGCGCCGCCTGGCCCAGGCCAAGGCCCGGTTCGAGGCCGACGCCGTGGAGGTCATCGGGGCCGACGCGCTGGCCTGGCTGTCGCGGTGCGCGAGCGGCCGTTTCGAGCTGGTGCTGCTCGACCCGCCGTTCGACGCCGACCTGGCGGACGCTGCGCTGGCAGCGGCCGCACCCGCGGTGGCCCCGGGCGGATTCATCTACCTCGAAGCGCCGCGCGAGTTCACGCAGGCGCCCACAGGCTTCACGCGCCATCGGCACCTGCGTGCCGGCGCCGTACACGCGCACCTGTTCGCCCATGCGCAAAGCTAAACTCGGGTGCCTTCAGGAGCCCACGCAGTGACCTCCGCGACCCGCCTAACCGCCGTCTATCCCGGTACCTTCGACCCGATGACGCTCGGCCATCAGGACCTGATGGCGCGCGCCAGCCGCCTGTTCGAGCGCCTGATCGTCGCAGTGGCGGCGGGGCATCACAAGCGCACGATGTTCAGCATCGACGAGCGGCTCGACATTGCGCGCACGCTGGCGGCGCCGCATGCCAATGTCGAGGTGCTGGCCTTTCGCGGCCTGCTGCGTGATTTCGTCGTCGGCCACAACGGCAAGGTCGTGGTGCGTGGGCTGCGCGCTGTGAGCGACTTCGAGTATGAATTTCAGATGGCCGGCATGAACCGAACGCTGATGCCCGAGGTCGAGACGCTGTTCCTGACGCCCAGCGACCAGTATCAGTACATCAGTGGCACCTTCGTGCGCGAGATCGCCACCCTGGGCGGCGATGTCTCGAAGTTCGTGGCGCCCTTGGTGCTCGAAAAACTGAAGGGGCGCGCGGCGCAGGCGCCGCGCGAATAGTCGATGAACGCCCGGGTTCGCTTGCGATTGACACCCGGGGCTGCGCACGGGGGGCCTTGCGCGGGCCTCGGCTGCGCAGCCGCCATTGGAACGGCCCGGCGGGAGGCTGCATGGCGTTGATGATCACCGACGAGTGCATCAACTGCGATGTCTGCGAGCCCGAGTGCCCGAACCAGGCGATCTCGATGGGCGTCGACTACTACCAGATCGATCCTGCGCGCTGCACCGAATGTGTCGGCCACTTCGACGAGCCGCAGTGCGTGCAGGTCTGTCCGGTGGCCTGCATCCCGCTGGACACTGGCCATGTCGAGTCGCCGCAGACGCTGTGGGCGAAATACCGGCAGCTGCAGGCGCTGGCAGCCGAAACCGGCGGCGCTTAGCCCTGCCCCGCGACGCCTACTTGGGGCGGCCCGGCGGATCATGAAGCCCCCCAGCTCACTGCGTTCGCTGCCCCCCGAGGGGGCGCCGCCCGCTTGGGGCGGCCCGGCGCGGGCTAGGGTTTCTTGTCGGCTTTGGCGCCGCTGTCCTTCTTGGTGCCCGCGTCTTTCTTCGCGCCAGCCTGCTTGGTCGCCGAGGCCGACGCTGCGGCAGCTGGCCCCGTGGCGGTGGACTTGGCCGCCGCCGGATTGGCGATCGTGATCGCGCCCTGCCTGGCCGCGGCAGCCTCGTTGGCCTGCCGCTCGCGCGCCATCTTCTCGGTCATCTGTTCCTCGCGCCTGACGCTGTCCTCGGCGGCCTTGCGCTGGTCGTTGCTGCGCTTGTCCGCGGCGTTGACTTCGTAGCCGTCCTTGCATGGTGTCTGCGAGTAGATGCGGCCATCGGGCCCGCAGCGATAGACCTTGGTGGCATGAGCAGTCACGGCGGGCGCGAGCCATATCAGGGCGGCGGTCAGGACGGCGACCGCTCGGGTGGGCGTGTTCATGGGGTTTGCTCCTGAGGTCGACCAGTCAGGGGAACGCCGGTCGGACATCAGGGAGTTCGTCGGGACATTGGATGGGGTTACCGCTGAGGTTCGAAAAATCGCTCGCGCTTTTTCGCGTCGGTCCTGTAACTTCGCGGGAGTCCGGCGCGAATGAAGAGACAACGTGGTCGACCAGGAAGCCCATCTCAAACGTCTGATGTTGTTGGGCC